>JABZGZ010000040.1 GCA_015259105.1 Atopobium sp.
CATTGAGTATCACGTTGACTGCACCTCTTTACTTGCAGACATCGAGGCTCGCTTTGTGGAGATTGCTGATGAACTGGGAGTTGCATGGCCTGTCGCCGAGGAGTTTGAGAAGTTTGCTTCAAACATTAAGTCCTTCTCGCCAGAGTATGTAGTAAGTAGGGGTGAATGGTTCACCTGCCAGATCCTTGCTGAGTACCTTGGCCTGCCATTCGTTGATGCGGCAGACGTTATGCTGTTCCATCATGATGGCACCATTGATATGGAGCGCACTGCTTCTAGGCTTAAAGAAGTTGTTGCTCGCAGCGGCTCGTTTGTGCTGCCTGGCTTCTACGGTGCTACCGTTGACGGTGCAATTAAGTTGTTCCAGCGTGGTGGCGGCGATATTACCGGTGCCATTGTTGCTCGCTGCCTAGACGCTGATTTGTATGAGAACTGGACTGACGTTTCTGGCTTCCTTTCTGCGGATCCTCGCATTGTTCAGAATCCACGTGCTATTGGCCGCATTACTTTTGACGAGATGCGCGAGCTTTCTTACATGGGTGCTTCCGTTCTTCAGGAAGAGGCAATTTTCCCTGTTCGTGAGGCAAACATTCCAATTCAGATTAAAAATACCAACCGTCCAGAAGACACGGGTACGGTTATTCGTGAGACCGCAGATGGCGATACAAACGAGCACTTGATTACAGGTATTGCAGGCAAGAAAGACTTCTTGGCTATTCACGTCAAGAAGGCTCACATGTCCAACGAGGTTGGCGTCATCAGCCGCGCACTCAATATTGTTGAGCGCTACGGCGTCTCTGTTGAACACATCCCAACAGGCGTTGATTCGTTTGGTATTGTGGTAAATGCCTCCGACGTAAAGGATACGGTTTATTCCATCATCAGCGATATTCGTCGCGAGATTGAGCCTGATGACATTACGATGGTAGACCGCTTAGCTCTTGTTTCTGTTGTTGGTCGTAATATGTCTAGGCGTTCCGGCACCTCTGGTAAGATCTTTGGCGCGTTGGGCAATGCGGGCGTCAACATTCGCATGATTACGCAGAGCTCAGAAGAGATTAGTATTATTGTGGGCGTCGATAATACCGACTTTGATCGCACAATTGGCGTCATTTATAACGGATTTGTTCGTGACGAAATGGTTTCGAGGTAACTATGGCTTTTGATCCAAACGGTAAGGTCGTTGCAATTCTTGGTGCTACCGGCGTTGTTGGTGCCCAGATGATGCAGTGCCTTGAAGAGCGTAATTTTCCTATCAAGGAGCTGGTGCTTCTGGCATCCGCTCGAAGCGCTGGTAAAACTATCGAATTTGCTGGCCAGCAGATTGTAATTCGCGAAGCAACACCAGAGGCTTTTGAGGGTGTAGATATTGTCCTTGGCGCAGCTGGCGACGAGCAGGCAAAAGAGCTGCTCCCTGAAGCAGTTAAGCGTGGATGCGTCTGCGTTGACAACTCCCATGCATTTAGAATGGACCCAAACG
Source organism: Atopobium sp. (assembly GCA_015259105.1). Classification (GTDB taxonomy): domain Bacteria; phylum Actinomycetota; class Coriobacteriia; order Coriobacteriales; family Atopobiaceae; genus Lancefieldella. The sequence goes on from JABZGZ010000040.1 coordinate 1,481, forward strand.
TTCCGCTGGTAATCCCAGAGATTAACGCTGAGGACATCAAGAACCATAACGGCATCATCTCTAATCCAAACTGCGCAACCATTATTGGTCTGGTACCTCTGTATCCTCTGCATAAGGCAGCGGGTGCAAAACGCATTATCGCTTCTACCTATCAGGCTGCATCCGGCGCTGGACTACCTGGTCTTATCAGTTTGAAGAACCAGATGGCTGATGTTGTTGCAGGTAGGGAAGTAACCGAGACCGCTCCATTTGCATACCAGCTGGCAGTCAATCTGATTCCACAGATTGGCGGCTTTGATGAGGTTGGCTACACTTCCGAGGAAATGAAGATGCAAAACGAGGGTCGCAAGATTATGCACCTTCCTGAGCTGCGCGTTAACTGCACCTGTGTTCGCGTTCCAACGATGCGCTCACACTCTGAGTCCATCACTGTTGAGTTTGAGCGTCCTTTGAGCCCAGATGAGGCTCGCGCTATTCTTGAGGACGCACCAGGCATTAAGGTCGTTGACAACCCTGCAGAGCTCCAGTACCCAATGCCTCTTGATACCTCCGACCAGGACCTCATTTATGTTGGTCGTATTCGCGAGGATCTCTCTGCTGATAAGGACACTCATGCACTGACATTCTTCTGCTGCGGAGACCAAATCAGAAAGGGCGCCGCAACTAACGCCGTCCAGATTGCAGAGTACCTGCTGTAATATCTGGCGTGCAGTCGTGCACGCATCATTTTCGTTGACCAAGTACCCGTTCGATTCTATTTCGTGGAATCGAACGGGTATTTTTGTGCGTCCGAGTGAAATTTTTCAGCGATAGAGTACCATTCGGCGGCAAAGTGGTAAAAAATGCGTTTAGTTGGAGTATCCAAAAATGCTTAGTTTCTATGCAAGCCATCTACCAGCAATTTTGCGTGGACAAAATTGTGGAAATTAGTACAAAATTTCTGAGCTGGGTAAACGTAAGTGCCAAAACTTCGAAGACCAAAAATAAACTCCAACTAAACGGGTTTTTTACCCAAAACAGTACCTCTCGTTTGATATATCAATTTCTTGATTAGTTTTCCTGCATATCAGCCAGTGTTTATGCACAAATTGTCCGATGTCAGTTAATTGGACGCGAAAACGCAATTTCTTACGCAGTAGCCATACAGTTTGGGGGCAAAAAGGGTGCACTTGCAGTGTTGGCCTAACAAAAAAGGTAGACGGCAAGCCGTCTACCTTGGGTTTTTGGTGCCTCCTGCGCGATTCGAACGCGCGACCTGCGGTTTAGAAGACCGACGCTCTATCCAGCTGAGCTAAGGAGACATATAGCGTCGTTCATTATAGCAATAAGGATTGCAAATACGTTGCGCCATCAAAGATTTTCTTATCAGAAGAATGACAAAGGAAAAGAAAAGTGGCTACACTAAAAGCAGCTACACTGGTTATAGGCTTACGTGAATGGAGACGCTATGTCTTACGATTTTGAATCCCGCGTTGATCGCGCTGGTACTGGTTCTAGAAAATGGAACGTCATGTATGACGTTAATCCTGATGTAGCTCCTGGTATTCCACCGTTTTCTGTTGCTGACATGGAATATCACACAGCTCCAGAGATTGTCGAAGGTCTCAAGGAGTACATCAATGACGCAATCCTTGGCTATTCCATGCCAACTAATCAGATGAAGCAGGCTGTGTGCAAGTGGATGAAGACTCGCCACAATTGGGAAGTAAAGCCCGAGTGGTTGCTCAACTCTTCAGGCGTAGTACCTGCGCTCTTTGCATCGGTTGCGGAGTTCACCAAGCCAGACGAGGGCGTCATCCTGTTTACGCCTGTCTACCATCCGTTCTACATGGCAGTTGAGGAGAATAACCGTGCACTTGTAGAGTGTCCGCTTGTCCTGTCAGAGGGCCCTCACTACGACATTGACTTTGAGCTGCTAGAAAAGCTTGCTGCTGATCCAAAGAATACCCTGCTTATTTTGTGTTCGCCTCACAATCCAAGTGGTCGCGTGTGGACCAAAGAGGAGCTCACGCGCATCGCAGAGATTGCGGTTAGGCACAACCTCATCGTGGTTGCCGACGAGATCCACCACGACCTCATCATGCCAGGCTCCACACATACCGTCTTTGAAACAATCTCCGATGAAGTTGCAACACGCACCATCACCTGCACCTCTGCATCAAAGAGTTTCAACTTGGCCGGCACGCAGTTCAGCAACATCATCGTGAGCAACCCAGAGCTGCGCACACGCCTCGAGAAACGCCTTCAGGCCCGAGAGACTACCTCGTGCAATCCAATCAGTTTCAAAGCTTGTGAGCTGGCTTACAGCAAAGGTGGGGCATGGCTGGACGCATGCATTAAGGCCGTCGACGATAACCAGAAGCTGGTCCTGGACTTCTTTGCTGCCAAGCACCCTCGAGTGAAGCTTGCGCCAATCACAGGAACTTACCTTCAGTGGCTTGACTTCAGAGATCTTGGTCTTACGCCAGAAGAGCTCGACCACCTGTTGCAGTTTGAGGCTCAGCTCTTCTTCACCGACGGAGTCTTCTTTGGCGAGGCTGCCCAGGGTTTCAAGCGTTGGAATTTGGCAGCCCCTCGCGTCGAGATTGAGGAAGCGTTGAATCGTCTGGATGCAGCACTTACGGCTCACGGTTTCTAGACACAGTCTGCGGCTTTAAGCGGACTGATTGCGGTTTCTTGACACCGCACCACTGCCATACCACCATATACCTGCTCGTATAGTGCATGAAATCACCTGCGGAGAAGCTCGTTCTTCTCCGCATTTTGTTTGGCGAGAAACCCGTTGCTCCGGCAGATTTCTAAGAAAATCAAAAAAGAGTTTGAAAAAACTGCGTTTCTCGCTTGCATCTTTTTCTGATTCTGTAATAATGATTTAGCTGCGTTTCATGAGGTGGCCAAATGGTGGGAGTAGCTCAGTTGGCAGAGCGACGGACTGTGGCTCCGTAGGTCGAGGGTTCGAGCCCCTTTTCCCACCCCATTCGAAACGTTAATTGGATCGTTAGCTCAGCTGGTAGAGCAGGGGACTCTTAATCCCAAGGTCCAGGGTTCGAACCCCTGACGATCCACCATTTGAATTTCAAACCCCGGCATGCGTCGGGGTTTTTATTTTTTGTGAGTCGCTAGTTTCTAATTGTTTGTTGAGAGCGATTGCGTCATACTGAAGTCTCCATGATTTTATTGTAGTTCGGAGGACTCGCCGTGATTTACACAATGACGCTTAATCCCGCGCTTGACTATGTCATGCATCCAAACACATTGGACATGGGCTTTACTAACCGTTCCTCCTCAGAAGAGTTGCACTGCGGTGGTAATGGTATTAACGTCTCCACACTCTTAAATGAGCTTGATAAAGTCACCGTTGCTATGGGCATTGTCGGTGGCTTTACTGGTGAATACCTGCTGAGTGATCTTCAGCGTCAGGGTATTCCAAGTAACTTCGTCAAGCTGGATTCAGGCTTTACCCGCATTAATGTCAAGCTTAACGGCATTGTTATGACTATGGTCAACGGCAATGGTCCACGCATTCCGGAGAAAAAGGTTGATGAGCTGCTGGAGCGCATGGATGTTGTTGGCGCAGGTGACACCCTGGTTCTTACCGGTTCTATTCCAAGCTCGCTTCCAGAGGATATTTACACTCGCCTTATGGCTCAGCTTGCTGGTCGCGGTATTCAGTTTGTTGTTGACGCTCCTGGTCAGCTGCTTATGGAGGCTATTAAGGCTCAACCATTCCTGATCAAGCCTAACAACCACGAGGTCGGCCGTATCTTTGGTGCAAGCCCAGAGACTCCAGAAGAGTGCATTCCATTTGCAAAGAAGCTCCAGGACGGCGGCGCTCGCAACGTTATCGTTTCTTGCGGCGGTGCAGGTTCGCTGCTCCTGGACGAGTACGGTACTGAGCACATTGTCCCAACCGCTAAGATTCGCCTTGTTAACGCAACTGGCGCTGGTGACTCCATGGTTGCAGGCTTTTTGGCAAAGACTACTGCTGGCTACGATTACGACACTGCGCTTATCTACGCTTCTGCTTGCGGTACGGCAACTGCAGCAAGCCGAGGAATCGCAAAGCGCGCAACCATCGACCGCGTTGTTACTGCTCTCTACAAGAAGATGGGCCGAGAAATGCCTGCCTCTATTGCAGAAGAGATTCAGCTTGCTCGCAAGAAAGAGGAGAGCCGCGAGGGTAAGTCTTCTTGGCTTGCAGATTCTGAGTAGTAATCGCAGCTAGAACACGTAGTTCTTTTGGCGAGAAACCCTCAGATGGTGCACTTTCGCCGCGCAAGAAATACATAACTTTTTTACTATCGTGAACGCACAAACACTTGGCAAGAAAGATTCTCTTGCCAAGTGTTTTTTTATTGAAATTTATTTAACGATACTCACAACGTAACAGGTCAAAAAAATGTTACTCTGTAAAAAGACAGTTTTGTTTCTGCGACTATTGTCCAATGTGGATAGGCTTGCAGAACTAAATACACCGCTTCGCGGACAATGATTGGAGCAAGTATGTTTGAGGGAGTCAATGCGTCCAATGGAATCGGCATCGGTACTGCTCAGGTTGCCGTAGATCCAGATCTTACTTTTACTCCACACACTGTTGAAGATACAGCTGCAGAGAAGGCTCGTTACGCAGAGGCTGTAACTAAGTTCATCGCACAGACAAATGCGCAGATTGAGCGCATGACCAAGACGGTGGGCGAGGAAGCTGCTGCAATTATGGGTGCTCACATTGAGTTTGCTGAGGATGAGGGCATCAAAGAGGCTGTTAACGGCGCAATTGACGGTGGCACCTGCGTTGAGCAGGCTGTAAGTGACGCATACGACATGTACTACAACATGTTCCTTGGCATGGAGGATGAGCTCTTCCGTGAGCGCGCTGCAGACGTTGCTGACGTAAAGACTGGTCTTCTCGCTGACCTTCTTGGTAAAGAGGTTGTTGACCTCTCCACACTTCCAGAGAACTCCGTCATTGTCTGCCATGAGCTGACTCCTTCTATGACCGCAGACATCGATAAGGACCACGTTGCAGGTATTGTTACCGAGACTGGTGGTCGTACTTCTCACTCCGCAATCATTGCTCGTGCTCTTGAGATTCCTGCAGTTCTTTCTGTTCCTAACATCACTTCTGAGGTTGCAACTGGCAACGCTATTGTTGTCGACGGCACCAATGGCAAGGTTGTTGTTAATCCTTCTGAGGCTGAGCTTGCTGAGTACAAGACTCAGGCTGAGGCTTATGCTGCAGAGAAGGCCGCTCTTGAGGCTTATCGCGGCAAGGAGACCGTAACTGCTGACGGCATCAAGGTTCTGCTTGTTGCTAACATCGGTAATCCAGATGACGCTAACGGCGCAGTTGACGCTGACGCTGAAGGCATTGGTCTGTTCCGCTCCGAGTTCCTGTTCATGGATGCAAAGGAGCTTCCAAGCGAGGAAGAGCAGTTTGCTGCTTACCAGAAGGTTGCTCTGCGCTTAAAGGATAAGCCTGTCATCATCCGCACCCTTGATGTCGGCGGTGATAAGGAGATTCCTTACCTAAACATGAAGGCTGAGGAGAACCCATTCATGGGCTTCCGCGCTATTCGTTACTGCCTCAACAATGCTGAGCAGTACAAGGTTCAGCTCCGCGCTCTTCTCCGCGCATCCGCATTTGGCGACATCAAGATTATGCTTCCTCTTGTTACCACTGTTGACGAGGTCCGTGAGGCAAAGGCTCTTGTTGAGGAGTGCAAGCGTGAGCTTGACGCTGAGGGCGTAGCTTACAACAAGGACATCGAGGTCGGCACCATGATCGAGACCCCATCTGCATCTCTGATTGCAGATAAGCTGGCTCGTGAGTGCGACTTCTTCTCTATTGGTACCAACGACCTTATCGGTTACACCATGTGCGCTGATCGCGGCAATGATCGCGTTGCCTACCTCTACGAGGTCTACCAGCCATCCGTTCTCCGTTCTCTCAAGTTCCTCATCGGCGAGGGCAACAAGGAGAAGATCATGGTTGGTATGTGCGGCGAGGCAGCTGCAGATCCACTACTCATCCCAGTCCTTCTTTCTTTCGGTCTGGACGAGTTCTCCGTCTCTGCACCATCTGTTCTGCGCACCCGCAAGACCATTGCTGCTTGGACAAAGGCTGAGGCAGATGAACTGACTGCTCGCGTTATGGAGCTTGATACCGCAGCTGAGGTTAAGGCTCTGCTTGAGCGTGAAGCTCGCTAAGTTCTAGTCGTAAAGTCTTAGCTACACAATACAAATTCAGGGGCATCTGCGCTGGCAGGTGCCCCTGTTTCTTTAACGTTAAACCTTTTGGCGAGAAGACCGATCTTCTCGCAATGCGCAACCAGCAAAGCCCGAGCCTCGAAGCGCGACCTACGACGCAGGAGTCGCTCTGTGCGCTAGGGAACAATCACGGAAAGCGCAGCGGGAATAACCTCAATGACAAACTGTTCTGCAAAGGGAAGCTCTTCTCCGTCTACTTGAATAGGGACGGGCTTGTGGAAAGTTACCACTGCTTGCTTGAGGTGACGCTCCTCAATGATGCGGGAGTTGACGTGTTTACCAGCCTTTGCCAGGCCAAACAGAGCCAGCAGGTGAGGAATGATAGGCACTTTAGTGTTGTAGCAGACGGTAAGAAGGCCATCGTCAGGCTGCGCATGCGGACAGACCTTAAAGCCGCCGCCATACGTAGGGCCAATCTGGAAGGCCATGATAAGCGCTTGAAGATCAATGTCCTTCTCGCCATCAAACGAGACGGTGCAAGGGTAACCCTTGCTACCTGCAGCCATAAACTTGAGACCTGAGGTTAAGAAGAGCGCCTCGCCCTCGGTAGAGGAGTTGTTCGCGCGACGCTTTGTGGTGTCGGCTGCAATAGCTGCATCAAGTCCAAACGACATGGTCTCCATGAAGTAGACGTCGTTGATGCGACCAATCTCTAGCTGCTTAACCTTGCCGCGAACCAGCTGTGCAAACGCGCCTTCTGGGTCGTTGATCTTCATGCCAAGCGTGCGTGCATAATCGTTTCCGGAACCCATAGGAATAATGCCAAGTGCTGGACGAACCTCTGGCGATAAGGTCATGAGGCCGTTGACCACTTCATGAATGACACCGTCTCCGCCAAGTGCGACAACCGTATCAAAATCTGCAGCTTCTGCAGCCATAACACGAGCGTCTCCCATGGCTGTAGTGAGTTTGAGCTCATATCCGTCAGTCGCAGCTGAATAGCTGGTCAAAAAGTGACGAGCAAACTCTGCGCCTGCAGCGCCCTTACCACTGTGAGCAGCGGGATTAGCTATGATAAGCGTGCGTCCAAGAGGGGATTGAGACATTTTGCACCATTTCTATTAGGACTGCAAAGCAGCGTTTTTACTAAAGGCTGCCAAGTAGCACTGTTTCTAAATAGTTTTGTCACCACATGTACAAACAAAATAGTGGAGAAAACAGTTCAACAACGTTTCAAGTTTAAACGGCTTTGTCTGTCTGTGCTAGGATAAACCATACAGAAATCGGTAGAAAAGGGTAGCGCGTGAGCGAGTCTTCAACACAAACCAATAATGCGCAGGATGCAAGTATAGTTTCTGCAAATACAAATGGTGCAAGTGCAAGTCTTGTAGCTGTTTCTGCTCGAGATGCATGGTATCCAACACATCAGCGTGACCAATTCATTTTGCGTCAGCTGGTAAGCAAAGACTTCAAGCTCAAATATCGCCGTTCCATTTTGGGCGTTGTGTGGTCAGTTTTGAACCCACTTTTGATGATGACCGTTATGGCAGTTGTCTTTTCTACTTTTTTAGGCAACCGCGCCGAGGATGTTGTGAACTATCCTTTGTATCTTATTCTTGGTAACACAGCGTTTCAGCTGATGAACGATGCAACAACTATGGGAATGCGCTCAATTATTGATGCATCCAGCCTGCTTAAAAAAGTCCGCATCAACCGCGTTGTATTCCCTGTTCAGAAAGTACTTTTTGCGGTTGTAAACTATCTTTTCTCGCTCATAGCTGTTGGCATTGTCATGCTTGTCTTCCGCATCCCGCTTACAATTTATGCCCTGCTCACACCTGTAGCTTTGCTACTTTTAGCTTGTTTCTGTATTGGTCTTGCAATGCTTCTCTCGGCCCTTGCGGTCTTCTTTAGAGATGTTATTCACCTGTGGAGTGTTGTGACTACGGCCTGGATGTATGGTACGCCTCTGTTCTACTCCGTTAATATCATGTCGCCTTGGATGCTTCAGATCGAGCGTTTTAATCCAATGTTCCACTTTGTAACGTTTATTAGAGACTGTCTTCTTTTCCAGAAATTCCCTGCAACAAGCACTATTGTAGGTTGCTTTGTTTCTGCAGTTCTTGCCCTAGTTATTGGCTACACTGTCTTCCACAAACTAGAGAAGAAATTTATTCTGCACATTTAACGCCAGGCTATCTCTTTGAAATAACTTTATAGCAGAACGTTTCTGGGTGGCTGCGAGTTTGCGTAAAGCCAAACATAACACCTCTCGAGTTAAACGAATGGCTCTCTACCACCGCTACGCAATTAAAATCTCCAAGCTCTAAATGTTGCTGGTCTTCTTCAGTTGCCAGCTCAACACTGATTGTTCTTTTGCTCTTTAGAATTTTCATGTGAAGCGTGTTCTCTAAATACGCAAAAATCGAGGTTGCCGCATCGTCTTTGCCTAAATTTCCCACTGCGGATGCCAAGAGATAATCGTTATCTATTTGGCGAGAAGATCCGTTGAGTTTGCGGATTCGAACAATGTGAATAAGTTCTTCTCCCGCCCTAAAACCAGTTTGATGAGAAATGTCATCTGTGCATGGTACATGCTCAAAGACAATGACATCCGTATCAGGTATAAGATGATTTCTATGGGCATATTCTTGAAAGGACTCAAGTCCTTCTAGTGAGCCAATAACTTCACTTGGTTTTTTCTGCCATATGACACGCACGCCCCTGCCATGAATTGGTTGAAGGAGCGCTTCATCCGATAGGAGAGTAAGTGCTCGTCGAACAGTGTTTCTTGAGCAAGAATATGTTTTGGTCAGCTCCATCTCGGTGGGTAAAAAAGACTCATAGGCGTAGGTACCGCCTAAGATTTTATTTTTCAAATCCTGATAAATCGTATCAAATCGTGCACTTGGCATAGTATTTCCTTAACAGGCTGCTGAAGTTCAAAGTTACGTGTTCAAACTACCCTTGATTAGATAGTAGCTTTATAAAAATGAAACAAACATAAAATGGTTCCTTTCATACCATTTACCGACAATTTCATACCGTTCGGAAGTGAGTTGTTTAAACAACTTGATACTACAAATATACTTTTCTTTGTAGACGTAAGCAAAATTGTTTTGACAGTGTGTCAAAGCATGGCTTATGAAAATCATGAGAAGAGACGTCAACCTAGCAAAGGGTTAGGAGCGCTCTCTAAGGAGGAGTCTTATGTCTGGTATCAATCGTAGGCAGTTTGTCACCTTAAGTGCGTCAGCTCTTTGCTCACTGGGTCTTGTTGCTTGTGGCGGAAATAACCCCTCAAAGCAGGGAGATTCTGATTCAGCAAAAGGCTCAGTTTATTTTCTAAACTTCAAGCCTGAGTCTGATCAGCAGTGGAAAGATCTTGCAGCTAAGTATACTGAGGAAACTAAGGTTCCTGTAAAGGTAGTAACTGCTGCTTCTGATACTTATGCACAGACATTCCAGTCTGAGATTAACAAGGATGCTTCTGTAGCACCAACACTGTTCCAGACAAATGGTCCTTCTGGTCTTATTGGCGTAAAGGACTACTGCATTGACCTTAAGGGTGCCAAGATCCTGGATGAGCTCACCAATGA
>JABZGZ010000041.1 GCA_015259105.1 Atopobium sp.
GTCCATAATCCAATCGAAGGGTGCCCGTCCAGGAGTTTGACCATTTCCTGACAGGTTTCTGTCCACTCCTTGCGATAACCCTCATTACCTGCGGATAAAGCCTGATGATGTTCTGGAGTTGTATCATCAAATCGGTTCCAAGTAAAACTGAACAGCGTCGGCTTCTGACTCGTGTGCCAGGGACTATACGCGCTTCCACCCGAAACGCAATCCTGCCAAACCAGCATGCCGAGTCGGTCGCAATGATAGTACCAACGCTCGCTTTCAATCTTGATATGTTTACGCAGCGTATTAAAACCGGCCGATTTCATAGCCTCTATGTCATATACCAGCGCATCATCGGACGGCGTGGTCATCAATCCGTCAGGCCAGTAGCCCTGATCCAGCACGCCGCGCACAAAATATGGCACCCCGTTCAAGTGCACCCTTGGCACGCCCGCCACGTCTTTCTTTACCTCAACAGTACGAAACGCGCAATAGCTCCGAACAAAATCGACCACCGCACCATCCTGCCAAAGTGTTGCCTCCACGGCATAGAGGTGCGGACTCTCCGGCGACCAAAGCAGCGGGTCATCCACATGCTGCTCGGCGGATATCTCCCCTGCCTCGTCCACCGGAAGTGTGGCGAGAAGAACGTCTTGCCCAAGCTCATCCTTGAGCGCAAGTTCCAGCTCCAACGCGCTCGACTGCGCATTTGCTGATCCGCTTACCTGCACGTTCGCTTTAACTTCAAGCGCGCCGAACATGTCACCCTTCAACGTCAGCAACTTAAGATGAACTGCAGAAACAACCTCGTACCAAACGCTCTGCCAAATGCCACTCTGAGCGGTATACCATATGTCACCACGAGAAAGACGCTGCTTACCGCGCAGTTGAGAGCCGGTGTCACTTGGATCCCAAACGCAAAGCACGAGCTCAGCGGTGGCGCCACTCTCTGCTATGACCGAGCTCTCAACCTCGCCCACACTTTCCCCAGCCGCGGCCGGCCCAAGCAGATTCGTAATCTCAAAGGAAGACGGTAAATAACCGCCAGTATGCGTACCAGCAAGCTTGCCGTTTACAAAACATGCACACATCCAGTCTACCGCATCAAAATGCAGAATAAGTCGCTGGTCATCGGCCAGTTTAGGTAGTTCAATTTTGCGCTTATACCACAAAAGTTCGCTCGGCTGCACTGTACGACCAACACCAGAGAGCGGAGCTTCTGGCGAGAACGGCACCACAATCTGTCCGTCCCAACGGGAAGGAATCGCCTGTTGCGCGAGGGTCTCTACATCAACCCCGCCATCTACCGGCACAATCGCATAATCCCACGCGCCGTTCAGCATCACGTAATTGTCGCGCTGCATGCGAGGACGCGGATACTCAGGCAATACGTTCGATGGGTCAAGCGCCTCTCCCCAAACAGTCGTCAGAGAATTCAGTGTCTCCTCCGTATGCTTTTTGGGCGCACTTGCCAAAACGCGACGAATATCCAGCATGGTATCTCTCGTTTCTCCTGAAGCAGCAGGTACAAGCACATGACAAGCCAGCATGACGTATGTATATCATAGCCACTTCGTAAAAGAATTTATATAGCGAGAAAACCAAATAAGCCCCAGCTCAACTATGAGACTGAGGCTCGGATAAAAGCAAATGTTCACGTTAAACGCTAGTGCCTGGGAAACCACGGAATGCAGCGATTAACTCGCTTGCAGTACTCTTTGTACTCATCGCCAAATTGCTCGAGAAGCCACTTCTCCTCCGTAGCCTTCATCATCACAGTTAAAAGCGCCCAAAACACAAGCGGCAGCGGCAGTAGATAAAGGTTGCTTGAAAGCAAAGCGGCGCCCGACATAACAAACGCAAATGCGGAGTAGATTGGGTTTCTAACCAGCGCATAAACACCAGTGGTTACCAGCTGATTTGCGATGATTTTCTCGCGAAGTTTTTCTTTGATAGCGGCGGAAACCCACAGCCAGATGCCCACAATCAGAAAAGCCGTGCCCACGGTGTGCATCACGCCGACCGTAGCTCGAATGCGAAGGTACGGAAGAAATCCCAGCTTAGACAGGGCAATGCACGCGATCGTCAGCACCGTAATGGCAATCACATAAGCGGGGCCGACGCCAAGCACTGGAAGGTGATCTTTCTTCTTGTTCTGAGCAGGCATTCGTTAAACTCCGTTCAGTTGGAAGTTTGTTAGCTTTAACTAACTGCGATATAAAGTTTACACTTAAAACTGCACTTTTACATGGGATTTTTAGTTTGACTTCATTGATTTTGTTTCTTCGAATTTTCAAATTAATCGCTTATCAAGGTATTGAAAAAATACCTGTCTAAGTGTCCATTACACTGGACACTCATAATCCTTTTTAAGCCTATGATTATTCAACAATAAGAAATGAATTACCTGCGCAAACGGATGATTTTTTCTAACATCTCTGAAAGGAATACACCATGGAACGAACAATTGACGTTTCTTCATACACAGGCACGCAAGTCCCACCTGACACCATTGACGTTGATATCACTATTCAAGGAGCTTCTAAGACTCGAGAGGCCTGCACAGCAAAATATAATGTGCTACTTCAAACAATCAAGGATGCACTAGAGAAAAACGGGTTGTCTGCTTCAATTCTAAAGAACAACAAATACTCAGTTTCTGGGCACGAGGTTAATCAGTACAAAAAAGATATTGACGGCAACTACTATATTGCTGAGAAAAAAATTAAAGGATATATTTTCCGCGCCAAACTATCCATCAAACAGCACTTTGAAGAAGACCTTGTCGAGAAAATCTGGAAAGCACTCAGTTCATGTGGCAATGAAGTAACTTTTTCAGTCGAATTTTTAAAAGCGCATGATGATGTCATTAAAGGCAACCTATCTGTAGATGCTATTGTTGCCTGCCGTCAAAAAGCGAATCTTCTTGCTAAAGCCGCTGGTGCAAAGGTAATTGGACTTAAACATGCAGATTATGACTTCGAAAGAGGATGTTTAACATACTCGTCTTGCGCTTGTAGTGCTTTTGATGAATCTGACCGTAGAAGCCAAGTACCTGCATTTTTTCCGTCAGATATTGAAGTTAATTGCTTCGTCAGCACCTCATGGGACATCGAGCTGCTACCACCGGACGATCTGCTGTAGCCCAGATAATCAAACGCGCTCCAAAGGGTTTCTCGCCTGGCGAGAAACCCTACCTATAGCACGTCATTTACTTTCAGCAAGCAGTCTAAGAGTAGCAAGCCAATTACCAACAGCAAGCGGTCTGTGAACGCAAGCCGTTTATGCACTCACCCCGTTTATTGGTAGCGGAGCGATTCCACAGGATTGAGCTTTGAGGCTCGACGGGCAGGCCAGTAGCCAAAGATGAGTCCGATGCCAATGCAGATTCCCGAGGTAATCATCACAATGTTTGGGGTGATGATGGGCGTGATACCAGTTTCAAGCTGTATCATGCTGCCAAATGAGCCAGCCAATCCCCATGCTCCGGCGTAACCCAGGGCAATACCAATCACGCCGCCCATAATGCAAATCAAAATGGACTCGCACAAGAACTGCTTGGTGATGTCGGACGCGCGAGCGCCAAGAGCTTTACGCAGGCCAATCTCTCTAATGCGCTCCGTCACGTTAGTGAGCATCATGTTCATGATGCCAATACCGCCAACCAGCAGCGAGATACTTGCCGTAGCGGTAACCAGAACCTGGAACGACATCAGTGTGGCGTTCATCTGCTCAATAATGGACGAGAGCGTCATGACCGTTACGCGGTCTTCTGCCTGCGCGGAAGGAATGTTAAACCAGTCCAACAACCAGGACTTTGTTTCATCCGCAAGTGCCTTCATGTCAACGTTTTCGCGAGCGTAACCAAAGACTTGGCTGATAGTTTTGGTGCCCGTCAGGCGCGCGGAATACGTGGAGTACGGTATATAGGCCAGCAGCGTGTCGCCTTGCCCGCCCCCATTTGGACCACTGTCAACCACGCCCACGATGGTGTAGCTGTCGTTATTGATGCGAACGACCTGCCCAATGGACGCATCTGAGCTGCCAAAGAGTTTCTCGGCAGACAACTTGTCGAGAAGAACGTTTCTAGATGTGTCATCTACGTCGGACTTTGTGAAGAGTGAGCCCGCGGATGCCTTGAGACCCATGACGGTAAAGTAGTCGGACGTGCAGCCGATGATTCGCGCGTCAAACTGCTTCTCGGCCGAGTTGACGCGGGCCATGGTGGAGTCGATGCCGGTCACAAGCTCGTAGCCAGGTACACTGAGCTGCAGCATGTCAAGATCTTGCTGCGTGACCTCGCGATCTGGCCACGCGTAAATCATGACCATACGCGACTGGTTAAGGCCCAACGAGCTGACCAGCGAATACTTGATGCCATCGATGAGCGCTGTCATAGCAATTACCGCGCTGATGCCAATAACAATACCCAGCACCGTCAACAGGCTACGGCCACGGTTAGCGTTGAGCGCAGACAGGGTTTCTCGCAGCAGATCCATCAGCCTCATAGCGCGACACCTCCCGTCGCGGCATGTGCGCCCGGTGCAGCAGGCGTGCCCACTGCTGCATCCGCGTCCGTCGCGGCATGTGCGCCCGTTGCAGTACGCATGCCCGATGCAGCGCCCTCAGCCGTCGCGGACTGTGCAGCATGTTGCCTCACAAACTCCTTTTCCTGCTCATCTGTGAGCAGGCGGCCGTCACGAATGTGTACCACGCGGTCAGCCCAAAAGGCAGTCTCGGGGTCGTGTGTAATCAGTACGATTGTTTTGCCGCGCTCCTGCATAGACTTGAACGTGTTGAGTACCATCTCACTTGTTGCAGAGTCCAGGTTACCTGTTGGCTCATCAGCAAAAATAACCGCCGGGTCGTTTACCAGCGCGCGAGCAATAGCAACGCGCTGCACCTGACCACCGGAAAGCTCGTTGGACTTATGCTCGTAGTACTCCTCGGGCAGGCCAACAGAACGCAGCGCTTTCCAAGCACGCAACTCTCGCTCTTTTGCGGGAATATCCGAGTAGATGAGCGGCAGCATAACGTTTCGCAGCACCGTAGTGCGCGGTAGCAGGTTAAACGACTGGAAGACAAAGCCAAGACGCGTAGCGCGAATCTCTGCCAAGTCATCGTCGGAAAGATCTGCAACCTCAAGTCCCTCGAGCTTGTACGAACCAGCAGTAGGCGTATCCAGGCAACCCAAAATGTTCATCAGGGTTGATTTGCCCGAGCCTGATGGACCCATGATGCAAAGAAACTCGCCCTTCTCCACAGTCAGAGAAACGCCTCGTAAAGCGTGCGTCAAACCTGCAGCCGTCTCGTAAATGCGATGCAGCTTATGTACCTCAATTACCTTGGACATACGCGTCGCCTACTTGGAGTCTTTGGAGCCTGTCGCACCGGACGTTGCGTCATTCGCCGAGCCAGACGTTGCGCCTGCGGGAGCGTCCATCGCCGCACCTTGAGATGGGCCGCCGGCGCCACCGCCAATCATCACCTCAGTGCCGTCCTCAATACCAGCACCCTCAATGACGGCCGTCGTAGAACTTTGTGCCTTTACGGTCACCGGTACGCGCTCAACCTGAGGATAGCCCTTCTCGTCACGAGAAGTAACCACGTTGACGTAAGCGCCATCGCCATCGTCCATGACAGCAACAAGAGGCACGGTCAGCACGTTGTCCATGTGCTGAATCATGATGTCCACGTTGGCGGTCATACCCGGCTTGATGGAGGCGTCGGGACTGCTAATAAGCAGGTCAACGGTGTAAGAAACAATGGATCGACCGGGGTTATCGTAACTTGCACCTGCGTCGGCACCGTTGGACGAAACAGCAGAAACGTGGGTCACTACGGCGTCACAATACAGGTCTCGCAGAGCTGTAAAGCTGACCTGCGCCTTCTGGTCAACGGCGATGCGAGAAATGTCTACCTCGTTGATCTGGACATTCACCTTCATCTGGGAAAGGTCCGCGATAGTAATCAGAGGACCGGCGTTGCCAGCACCTGGCGCGGACGAGCCAACCGAAGCGCCGTTCACTGCGTTCATCACGATGACCGTGCCGTCGCATGGGGCGGTGACTACACGCTTATCTGCCTGGGCAATTGCGTCATTATAAGCGGAGCGAGCCTCCTCAAGCGCAATCTGAGCGCTCTCCAGATTTGCTTCCGCCGCTTCCACAGCCGCAGCAACAGATGCAGCGTTTGCTTCTTGTCCGTCCTCGCCCGCCTCGGGGACACCGTTGCGTGCGGACGCTAGAGCTGAGCGAGCCTTACTGACCTCGTTCTCGGCTGCTTTTACCTGCTGAGATGCCTTACGAACAGCCTTATCCAGCTCATCATTCTTGATAGTAAAGAGCTTGTCGCCTTTATGGACGTACGTGCCCTCAGAAACCTGAACGTCCTGAATAATGCCATCTACCTCGGGAGTTACCACAGTTGACGACACGGGCTTAATGGATCCAGACGCGGAAACAGAATCGCTGAACTCGCCGCGCGTGACAAACGTGGTGCTTGGCATCACGGTGGTGTTCTGGTTCTGGCCGCCTTGGCACATAGGTAAAATGAATAATGTGACGAGAAGAACAAAGACTCCAGCGGCTATTCCTGCCTTAATAAGTTTCTTTTTACGACGAGCTTTACGGTGACGAGCCAAACTCTCGTACGCCTCACGAGCCTCAGCGTCTTCCTCACTTTCACCTGGAGAAATAACGCCAATCTGTGAGCCCAAGTTAGCTGTCTGATCAGCAATTGTTGGCAACGTAGAGGCAAAGGCTGCCTGCTGATATCCCTCAGGAGGTGTGGGGATGTTAGGGGCTCCGGCGCCCGCACCAGCAGCATCCACAGCGCCAGCGGAACTCGCGCCAGCAGCGCCCGTGCCTGCGTTGCCAGCAGCGCTCGCATTTCCCTCGTTGGCTTCTTGCTTTGAACCGTGGTTGAAGTGAAGCATAGGCCCCTCCGAAATCCATGCTTAAACACACAAGCAATCTCAGAAGAAATCGATTTGACCTTTTAGTTTATATAAAATTTTTCAGCAGAAGTTAGCTTGCTTGAACAACTACGGCGAGCGGTATAAAAGCAGCGGTCTGTGTCAGCGAGCCGCTCAAACACAAACGCGCAACCACCGTAACTGTTCAACGTGTTTCTCGCCCCTACTGCACCACAAGCTCAAAGTTGTCATTTGATCGTTGAATGCTCCATTTTATCGATGTAGCGGAATCAACCAACGAGAGGTCATGTGAGACCAACAACAAAGCTCCTGGATATTCAGACAGTAAACGTTCAAGCGCTATGGTTGAACCAAGGTCCAAATAGTTAGTTGGCTCGTCCACTACGATAAGCTCTGGTGATTCAAGCATTCCCAGCGCAAGCATAAGCTTTCTCATTTCACCTGGACTGGTTGACTCACCAGCAAGAACATAATCAGGATCTGAGTTAAGTTGTGCCACAATAGACAACACTCTTCCGCGTTGAGAGTTTGATAATCCTTTAATTTTTCTTAATGTCTCTTTTTTCTGCAGTTCAGTAGGCTCCTGAGGAATATATAACATTCGCACATCGTCAGAAATACTTGAAATAATTTTCTTTATCAGCGTTGTTTTACCACAGCCATTATCGCCAACAACACCAATATGATCCGTATTACCAATAAATAGCGGTGGGGTTTGTAGGCAGCTCTCTCCCATGAGAATATTATTAGGTTCCATCCTCAACAGAACTTTTCTCTTACTTGCCTCACTATCCAACCAGATATTGGAATCATATTGTTTCTCAACCTTAATACCTGTGGCTTTACCCGTTGCCTTTTCAAGTCTATCCAACATGCGTACAGCCAATTTTCCCGCTTTACCATCTTGGCCTGAAACTATATAGCCCCGCTTTTTTTCACGCGCATCACTGTCATGCTTGTCAATAGTTCTTCCACTTTTGCGCGCCTGAACTCTAGAAGCCTCTTCTCTGCGCCGTTGGGCTTCTCGCTCAAGGCGAGTCTTCTCTTTTTGCACCGCTTCCTTTGCGTGTAATGCGTTAGACCGTTCAAGCTCTACCTGCGATGATGCCCGAGAATAACCACCGGCCCTCATGTTTGCCGTGCCGTTAGCTACAAACAAACATTGAGTGCAGAGTTTGTCCAACAGCTCTCTATCATGTGAAATAAGCACCCCAATGCCCTTGAACTGCGACAAAGCCGAAAAAAGAGCATGCTTTGTTGATACATCTACATGATTGGTAGGCTCATCTACCACAAGAACGTCAGGCGAAGCCCATAAAGCACACGCTACCTGGAGTCGCTTCTGTTGGCCACACGAAAGCGTTTCAAAATGCCAAGGCCAATCTTCTTCTAACAAAAGCTCTCGCCTCAGCTCAATTGCCACATCATCATAGGCAACCGCAAAATCAAAAAGAGTAGCTGGTACCTCCGTTGCATTTTGAGCGCAATATGCCGAGAAAAACGATGGACTTACGAATCCTTTGTCAGGTTGCAATAAACCACATACGATACGGGCAAGGGTTGTTTTTCCAGATCCGTTATTACCAACAAAGCCGGTCCATCCTTGTGGAAGCACAAAAGTCACATCATGTAAGGTAGGCTCCACCGCTGAAGGATAGGTATATTCAATATTTGAAAGATTAAGCTGCATGATACCTCGGTTCTGCCGAAGACCACGCGGAGTAGCATGCAATTATACGCAGATAAATGACTATAAATTAAGACATGATTAAGCAATACTACACCCGCGGTAGTGTCGTCAGCGACGTTACGTGAATTCGGGTTTTATGAGTATCGCTAGTTGTTCATGCACCTAATCCCTTCTCTTGCCAGCGCTTGCCAAAGGCTCCGGCAATTCAATTGAACTTATTATAGCTATAAGCAAAATCGTAGACAGCTGACATCTATCGTGATATTTTGTAAAAAAATATGTTACTGACAAAAAATAAGTAGCGATAATTTGGATTAGGAGTCTAAGTATGAGACATTTTAAGAATATTATTATTGGCTTTGGCAAAGCTGGTAAGACTTTGGCAGGGAGCCTGACAAGTCATGGCGAAGAAGTGCTTTTGATTGAAAAAGATCCAATGATGTACGGCGGAACGTGTATCAACATCGCATGTTTGCCAACTAAGAACTTGGTGATTAACTCTCAAAGAGGAGTTAAGTATGAAGAAGCTTTCGAAACTAAGGAAGCTATGACAGCAAAACTACGCAACAAGAACTACCACAAGATAGCAGACCAAGACTTGGCAACTGTGCTTGATGCAAGTGCTGAATTTATTGATGATAAGACAATCAAGGTAACTGATGAATCAGGTACAGAAGAATTAACATTCGACCGTCTTTTCATTAATACTGGTGCCGAAAGTAATGTACCAAATATTGATGGCCTAAAGATTGACGATAAGATATTTACTTCAACTGAAATGCTTGCTAAAAAAGAACTTGCTAAGAATCTGGTTATTTTAGGTGGTGGACCAATCGGACTTGAATTTGCTTCAATGTACGCTGGCTTTGGCAGTAAAGTAACTGTAATTGAACCAATGCCAAGTATCTTGGGCCGGTTTGAACCAGAAATTGCTCAGGCAGCTAAGGCTGATATGGAAGCAGATGGCGTTACCTTCATGCTTAAGTCTTCTTTGACCAAGGTTGAAGAAACTGAAGCTGGTCTTAACTTAACTGTTGAAACCGAAGATGGTGTTAAGGACTTGCAAGCAGACGTGATGCTTGTGTCAGTTGGCCGCCACCCAGCCACTGCCGCCCTTCACCTAGAAAAAACCAGTCTTGAAGTTGGCCAAAGAGGCGAAATTGTCGTTAACGATAAGCTTGAAACCAGTGTTCCTAATATCTACGCTATGGGTGATGTTGCCGGTAGCTTGCAATTTACCTACATTTCGCTTGATGACTGGCGGATTATGGACAATCAACTCTTTGGTGACAAGACTAGAACTAAGAAGAATCGTCCAGTTTTTGCTAACTCAATCTTCATTAAGCCAGCAATTTCTTCAGCTGGACTAACTGAAAGCGAGTTAAAGGCCCAAGGTAAAGCTTACAAGGTCTTAACAATGCCTGCAGCTGGTGTGCCAAAGGCCCAAGTCATCGGCAACCCAAGAGGCTCATACAAGGCTTTGATTGACCCAGAAACTCACGAAATCTTAGGTGCTACTATTTACGCTGAAGAAGCTTACGAAACTATCAATGTCATTACTTTAGCAATGCAGCACCACTTAAAGGCTGAAGACTTGCGTGACCAAATTTACGCTCACCCAACTATGACTGAAGCTCTTAATGACTTATTCAAATTCTAAAAACTAAAAAACTGACTTATCTCATAACTTGAGTAAGTCAGTTTTTTTGTATGGGCCTAGAATAAAAAATGTACAAGTTAAATAGAAACTCTGATTTAGTATATTTAAGGAAGTAATTACTGAGACTGGGAAGTTTGGTCGTGGCTCTGGTAATTTTGCCAGCGATAAGGACAAGGAGATTGCACGACTAAAGCGTCAACTTCGTGACGCTGAAGGAGCGATCGAAGTATAAAAAAGCAATCGGGATTCTGAGCAAGTAACTACCGAAAAGGTACACCAAGAAATGGACGTTCAGCACGCTTTGGAATCCCACCCTTCCATCAATGGTATGTGTGATTATGTTGGAATCTCAAGAAGTGGTTACTATCAACGAGAAAAGCGTCATAATCACCAATCACCGCGAAAGCTTCGGAAGAAGTTTATTCAAGGTGAAATTAAAGCAATTTGGATCAAAAGCCTTTGTATTTACGGTGCCGTCAAAATCACCCAAGAACTTCGCTCAAAAGGATATAAGATCGCTGAACGAACTGTTGGTAAGTATATGCGTGAACTTGGCATTCACGCCGTTTACCTAACCCCTTGGACGACTACCACTCGCAAAAGACGCGGTGAACCCCCTCCCCTGAGGAAGTGGTGCAACGGCTCACGAGGGTCTTTCGTTATCCAAAAGGAGTTCATCGACTTCATGTGCAACAAGCTGACGTCTATCGATTTACAACAGCAATATAACCTCAAAGCGAGAAAAGATCAGTTAAACCTACTTATCAC
>JABZGZ010000042.1 GCA_015259105.1 Atopobium sp.
TTCGTGTTCAGCAGGATGTCATCTTTGGCGAGATTGAGATTGAGCACATAGAGGGCGCAGATTCATACCAGCTTGATGAGTCAGTTCTTTTGGAACTAGAAGAACTATCTGGTGATGAGCCAGACCTTGAAGGATTTAACTTGTCTCAAAATGCGCTCCAAGACGTCCAGCAGACGCTATTATCGTTAACTCCAACGCCCGATGAAGCACAGAAAGAGGCGGAATAACTTATGGCAGAAGAACTTACTTATTTAGATTCTGAGTCGCTCAAAGGCGCTTTAGAATCACTGCTTTTGGTTGCAACAGATGCAATCACCACGGCCGACTTTTCCAAGGTCACCAATGCAGCTCCTGCCGAGGTTGCCCAAGCGCTTAAAGAGCTTGCAGAGGAGTACACGCGCTGCAACAGGGGATTTCAGCTCAGAGAGGTAGCTGGCGGTTGGCGTCTCTTTACGCACCCAGCTCACCATCAGCTGGTCAGCGATTTTGTGCTCTCTTGGGATACGCGTCGCCTTTCTCAGGCAGCGCTTGAGACGCTGGCGGTTATTGCTTATCACCAGCCCGTTACTCGTGAGGGCGTCCGTGCTATTCGTGGTGTTAACTCTGATGGTGTTATCTCTTCACTTCGCGAGAAAAACCTTGTGCGTGAAGTGGGCAAAGAGGCAGATAGGGGACAAGCCATTCTCTATGGCACAACAGCCCTTTTCTTAGAGCGCTTTGGTCTCAAGTCTTTGCGAGATTTGCCGCCGCTGGAAGACTTTGCCCCTGATGAGGAGTCCAAGCAGTTTATTCGCGAGAGACTCTCTGGCAGAAGCTTCACTTCAACGCTTGAAGAAGCCGCAGAAGACATTGACGATGAGCGCTCCCTTTTGGGAGACAGCTACGATACGCAAGAGGATGCATAGGCCGTGGCAGAAGAGCGTATTGTCCCCATGCGCCTGCAGCGCTTTTTGGCGCGTGCGGGAGTGGCTAGCCGTCGTGGCTCTGAGCGCCTGATGACCTCTGGTCGCGTCACGGTAAACGGCCAGGTAGTCACCGAGCTTGGTAGCAAGGTTGATCCGCTGGTAGATGTTGTTGCAGTTGACGGCGTTGGCTGCTCAATTGCCGAGAAACCCGTCTACTTGATGCTCAACAAACCTGCAGGGTATCTGACTACTATGAAAGACCCTCAGGGTAGACCAACCATTGTGGACATGGTTCCCACTGACAGATACCCGGGACTTTTCCCTGTTGGACGTCTTGATATGGATACCACGGGTCTTTTGTTCTTTACTACCGATGGTCAGATGGCACAAGAGCTTTTGCATCCCTCAAAGCATGTATGGAAGCACTATGTTGCTCATGTAGTAGGTACACCTACAGAAGAGCAGCTAAATCGCCTGCGTGAAGGTATTGAGCTTGAAGACGGTCCTGCTGCTCCTGCTGAGGTTGAGATTGTATCCAACGATGCCAAGATGAAGGCACTTCTCGCCCCACAGGGTTTAGGAAAAACCGGTGGAGGAGAGCCAAACTCCCTGGTCAGCGTAACTATTAGAGAAGGCAGAAAGCACCAGGTCAAAAAGATGCTTCTGGCTATTCACCATAGAGTTCTCGCACTCCACAGAGACACGTTTGGGCCGCTCCATCTTACAGGCGTTAAAGAAGGTGAGTGGAGACTTCTTACAAAAGAGGAAGTTGCCGCTCTGGAGCGCACTATTGGTAGAGAGCCTGGTGCTTCTCCCATCATGCCTTTACATGTCATCAAGTAATTACTAGTCGCACGATTTCTAAACGCACGTCAAACAGCTCAAACACGCCCAGAGAGGAGACATAATGCAGCCATTTGAAGTTCCAGCTCAGGTTCATCGTATTTTGTTTATGCGCCATCCAGAGAGTGTGGCTAATACACAGCGCTTTTTCAGCGGCAGAAGAGACGTTGAGCTTACCGAGCATGGCGTTGAACAGCGAGATCACGCCGTTCGTGCACTTGTTGCATTTCATCCAGATAGAATTTGGACCTCTCCTTTATCTCGCTGCAAAGACATGGCCCAGATGGCTGCCACCGAGCTTGGTATTCCTTGTGAGGTAAAAGATGACCTTGCAGAGATGGATTTTGGCATTCTAGAAAGCAAGCGTTTTGCTGACGCAGAAGAGATTTTAAAGCCCTATGGGCTTACGTTTCCTTGGGCCTCAGACAAAAACGGCCACTCCATACCTGCTCCAGAAGCAGAGTCATACGAGCAGGTAAGAAGCAGGTGTCGCACTATTCTTAACGAGCTTTCCAGTCTTTCTGGACGTACCGTTTGTATTTCTCACGGCGGCTATTTGCGCTCTATGATGGCAGAGATTTTTGGCATCCCAGGTAGTTCAAGCTGGAATGTACATCTTGCAAATGTCTCTTCAATCTTCTTTACTAGTACAGGCAGTTCTGATTTCAAGCTTGGTGGATTTAACCTTGATCCAGAAGAGGTTATTCGTCGTTCCACTGAGCCAAGTTTTTACGATTTTCGTGACATTTGGGGTGTCACCAAGGGGGATAAGTAATGATTGTTGCTATTGACGGCCCAGCAGGCTCCGGAAAGTCTACGGTTGCTCGTGCCCTTTCTGATCGCCTGGATTTGATTTTCCTTGATACGGGTGCAATGTATCGCTCCGTAACCGTAGAATGCCTGCGTCAGGGCATCGATATGACTGATACCGAGAAAATCATTCAGGTTGCACGCAGCATTAGCATCTCGTTTGGTAACTCCGCAAACGGTCAGACCGTCTACGCAAACGGCTCAAACGTTACGACAGAGATTCGTACTCCTGAGGTAGATAGAAACGTTAGTGCTGTTGCAGCCATTCCTGAGGTCCGTGAGGCTATGGTCACGCTTCAGCGTCGCGCGGGCGAGAATGGCGATGTAGTCGCAGAAGGTCGTGACATTGGCACCGTGGTATTCCCCGAGGCTGATGTAAAGGTTTTCTTGACCGCAGATCCTGCTGCTCGTGCTCACCGCCGAGCCGTTCAGCGCCAGGGGGGAGACGCAGCTACCGGAAACGATGCCCAGGTAGACGCCAAGAGTGAGGAGAAGATCCTCGAAGACATCAAGGCTCGCGATAAGGCTGATTCTGAGCGTAAGGCAGCACCACTTCGTGCTGCAGAAGATGCCCACCACATTGACTCTTCTGCGCTTTCTGTTGAAGAGGTTATTGCAGCTATTATTGCCCTGCATCCAGGACTCGGCAAAAGAGATGCACGCAACCACAGGGCTTCTCACCAGGGAAATGGATCAGAGAGCAGCTCTTCTGATGATGGGAAGTCTCACACGGAAGAGCCTAAGCGCTCCGAGAAAAAGTCTTCTATAGCAGCGGCATCTAAGCGTTTGCGTCCTTTTGGCGGAAACTCATTTGATGATTATTACGATACCGCGCTTGCTGATTTTCCAGCTCCAGCCAAGTTCTTTAAATGGCTGGCAGTCAGTGTGCTTGGACTGATTACAAAAATTTGGTTTAGATGGCGCTGGGACAATGACCAACTCTTTGTTGGCGATAAGACCCCTCGAGTTCTTATCATGAACCATCCAACATTTTTGGACCCCATTGTTACTGTTGTCCACCTGCTTGTTCACGGTATTCCCGTGAGAACCATCTACAAGAGTGAGTTCAACAAATTCAAACCGCTTCAGTGGGCGCTTTCTAGACTGGGCGGTATCCCAGTAGATCGCGGAACTGCTGATATGAAGGCAATTCGTCGTGCAACCACGGCACTTTCTAGGGGAGAAATGCTTCTCATTTATCCTGAGGGTACCAGGGTTAGAAGCAACACTGAGCGTGGAGAAACCCATGGCGGCTTTGCGCTTATTGCTCAGCTTGCCAAGGTAGATGTTCAGCCACTGGCCATTATTGGCGCGCTTGATATTAAGAAAAAAGGTTCTCCGCTGGTTAAGCCTGTAAAGGTGTATCTTCGTGCAGGTCAGAAGGTTTCTTTTAATGATCTGACTTCTACAAAGCGTAAAGATCAGGCAAAAGAGATGGAAGAAATAGCCATGGAGAGGGTATACGAACTAAGAGATGCAATGCTCAAAGAGCATCCCGGAAGGAATTAGTTCGTGCCTACTATCAAAATTGCCGATGAAGCAGGCGCTTGTTACGGTGTAGAAAGAGCTCTTCAGATGGTCCAGCAGGCCGTCAAAGATGCTCATGCGCCGGTGCGCACGCTTGGTCCGCTTATTCATAACCCTCGCGTTGTCACGTCCCTTAAAGACCAGGGCGTAGAGGTAGTTGATTCCGCTTCTGAAGCCGCAGGAAGTGCGCTATTGTTGCGCACACATGGTGTAACTCCTCAAGAGGAGCAGATTGCCAAGGACGGCTGTGTTGACGTACTTGACGCAACCTGTCCGTTTGTAAAGAAAGCTCACGGAGCCGCAGAACTTCTCGCCAAGCAGGGCTATGCCGTGTATGTGGTAGGAGAGTCCGGACATCCTGAGGTAGAAGCTACGCTGGCTCACGTGCCAGGTTCTTTGGCTATTGACTCAGTAGAAGAGGTTGCAGCACAGGCAGACGCCATGAGAGCTGCAAAGAAGGTTGGCCTGGTAGTACAGACCACCATGAGCGCCGCTAAGCTCTCTGAAGTAGTTAACGCGGTACTTCCGCTTGTTGACGAGCTTCGCGTTATGAATACCATCTGCGAGGCTACTGCGGGCCATCAGGACTCGTGCATGAGGCTTGCAAAAGAGTCTGATGTCATGATTATTATTGGCGGCAGGATTTCTGCTAATACCACTCGCTTGGCAGAGATTTCTAAGCTCTATTGTCCTGCAACCTATCACATTGAAGGTGCCGATGAGCTTGAGGTTTCTTGGTTTGAGGGAGCAGAGCATATTGGTATTACCGCCGGCGCTTCGACGCCAGAGGCTCATATCAACGCAGTTAAATCAGCTATTGAACAAATCGTAGGCGCCTAACATGGAACAGCGCGCAGACTACGGAAATACAAAATCTGGTGGACTTGGTGCGCTTATTGAGTCCGTTGAAGAGGGTAGTCCTGCGTGGAAGGCTGGCCTTGAGCCCGGCATGATTATCGAGAAGGTCAATGGCGTAGTGCCAAAAGATCTGATTGATTGGCGTTGGGAGGCCGACGGCTCCCTCTGTGAGCTTGAAGTATCTGTTCCTGGTGATGATGAGCTCTATGAGTGCGTGCTTGAGCGCGAGTCTGGAGAAGACTGGGGCGTTGACTTTGTTGATGTGCTCTTTGATGGTATCAAGACCTGCGTAAACGCTTGTCAGTTTTGCTTTATGGCTATGCTGCCAGAAGACATGCGCCCTTCTCTTTCAATCAGGGATGACGATTATCGCCTGAGCTTCTTGCAGGGCAATTTTGTTACGCTCACTAACCTTACTGACGAGGATGTTGAGCGCATCATCTCTCACAAGCTTGAGCCTATGAATGTCTCGCTTCATGCAATTTCGCCTGACGTGCGCCGCAATTTAATTGGTGCTCGCGCTGCTAGAGGCATTGAAGTTCTCGAGAAACTTATGGACGCTGGCATTGAGATCCACGGCCAGATTGTTTTGTGCCCTAACATCAATGACGGTGAAGAACTTGATAAAACGCTTGATTGGGTAGAGGCTCACCAGCAGATTACCTCGTTGGCCATTGTTCCCCTTGGCTATACCAAAGACTCCAAACGCTTTACGCATTCGTATTCTGATGACGTAGAGCTATCCCGCTCTGTAGTCAAAATTGTTGAACCATACCAGGAGCGTGCACGAGCTTCTTTGGGCATTACGCGCTTCCAGCTCTCTGACGAGTTCTACGTAGACGCTCAGCTACCTATTCCACCTGCGTATACCTATGACG
This sequence comes from Atopobium sp., assembly GCA_015259105.1. Classification (GTDB taxonomy): domain Bacteria; phylum Actinomycetota; class Coriobacteriia; order Coriobacteriales; family Atopobiaceae; genus Lancefieldella. Next base: position 5,822 of record JABZGZ010000042.1, read on the forward strand.
GTTATCCGCAATTTTATGACGGTATTGGTATGCTCAGAAGCTTCCTCGATGAGGCTGAAGAGGTCTGTAGCGTTATGCGTACCGCTCTTGATGAGGCAGATACCTATCTTTCTGCCCGCTCTCGCAAGATTTTACTGATCGTAGGAGAAGCTGCTCAGCAAACCATCCAGACCTTCTGCGACGACTGGTCAGCTGACGGCAACGTTTCTACTTTTGCCGTGCGCAACGATTTCTTTGGTGGAGACGTTAATGTCACAGGACTTATCTGCGCCGTTGATCTTCTCGCCCAGGTACCTGAAGACCTCACAAACATTTTGGTAGTACTCCCTGAGGTCATGTTTAACTTTGATAAAGTCACGCTTGACGGCATGTCACTGGCAGATTTAACTGCGCAGCTAGAGGCTCGCGGCGCCAAAGTCATCATGTCAATTCCTGGTCCCACAAACATTGCCAAGTCGTGCATTAAAGCGCTCAAAGAGTGGGATTAGCCACGTATTGCTGGTATTATTAAACCAACTGAATGAAAGGTGAGACATGGCTAAGCCCATTGTTGCTATTGTTGGACGCCCAAATGTTGGTAAGTCCACGCTGGTAAATAGAATTGCCGAGAAACGCGATGCAATCGTACACGAGTCTAGGGGAGTAACCCGAGACCGTTCATATCACGATGCTGACTGGAATGGTCGTGAGTTTAAGCTCATTGATACCGGCGGTATCGAGTCAATTAAATCGCAAGACCGTTTTGCTCCACACATTCGTGAGCAGGCACTTCTTGCGTGTGAAGAGGCAGACGTTATTGTCTTTGTGGTAGACGGCTCTACCGGCGTTACCGATGAAGACGAAGAGGTTGCGCGCATTGTTCGCAAGAGTACCAAGCCCGTGTTCTTGGTTGTCAATAAGAAAGATAACCCTGCTACAGAGCAGGATGGTCTTTGGGACTTCTATGCACTTGGTTGTGGAGAGCCTCTGCCCCTGTCTGCCTCTCATGGTCACGGTACTGGCGACTTACTGGACGACATTGTTAATGCTTTTCCTGAGGCTGATGAAGAGCCAGAAGATGACGGCATTCTTAACCTTGCCATCATCGGCCGACCAAATGTAGGCAAATCTTCGCTGGCAAATCGCCTGGCTAACAAGAAACGCTCTATTGTTTCTGATGTTGCTGGTACTACGCGTGACGCTATTGACACCATGATTGAATGGAAGGGAACTCCCATTCGTCTTGTTGATACCGCCGGTATTCGCAAAAAGAGCCAGGTACACGAGGACGTTGAGTATTACAGTCTGGTCAGAGGCCTGCAGGCAATGGACCGCGCAGACGTCTGTCTTCTTGTTGTTGACGCCTCTGTTGGCGTAACCGAGCAGGACCAGAAACTTGCAAACATGGCCGTAGAGCGTGGATGCGCGCTGGTGCTCCTGCTTAACAAGTGGGATCTTATTGATTCTGAGGCAAAGCGCGATGAGGTAGCAGTCTCTGTAGCAAAGCGCCTGGCCTTTGCACCTTGGATTGCTTCCATCAACGTTTCTGCACTTACTGGCCGCGCTATTGATAAGGTGCTTGCTGCTGCTCTTTCGGCTGCAGAATCCCGCGCTCTTCAGCTTAAGACTTCCGAGCTCAACGAGCTTCTCGCCCAGATTAGAGAAGGTGGACACACGGTTTCTGACCGAGGCCGTCGTCTTAAGATTCAGTATGCTACTCAGACGGGCTCTAAGCCTCCTGTTATCTCGTTCTGGTGCAATGCTCCAGACCTTGTTGATGACAACTACGAGCGCTTTATTGAGAACAGACTTCGCGAGAAGTTCTCTCTGATTGGTACACCTATTCGATTGAAGTTCCGTAAGAAGGTTGAGTCTAACTAATGTCTGGCATTGTTGTTGCTCTGATTTTTGGACTAATTGCATTTGGCCTTGGTGGCATTCCATTTGGCCTGATTATTGCAAGCGTTATGGCTCATGAAGACATTCGCAAACTTGGATCAGGAAATATTGGTACTACCAATGTTGCAAGAAATGCTGGTAAAGCCGCAGGTATTCTTACGCTTCTTTGCGATGCAGGTAAGGGCATTGTCAGCGTCATGCTGGTTCGTTGGTTCTTGGGAGCCCAGGGATTTACTCCTCTGGTCTCGGGAAATGATCACGCAGAGGCTGAGCTCATCATTTCTTTTGTGTATGCCTGCTGCGTTCTTGGTCATATTTTCTCGCCTTGGCTTCATTTCCATGGCGGTAAGGGAATTGCTGTTGGATTTGGCGGTGGCCTTGCAGTAAATCCACTTGCTGCTCTTGTAGCTCTTGCGGTGTTTATTACGCTTGCCGTACCAACTAAGTACGTATCGCTTGGCTCCATTGGCGCAGCTGTTGCCATTCCACTATTCTGCCTGCTATTTGGCATGGATCCCGTGGCAACCATTCCTGTATTTGTTGTAGCAGCGGCAGTTATTTGGGCACATCGCGAGAATATCAATCGTCTTAATGCTGGTAGTGAGTCTAAATTCTCTTTCGGCGATAAGAAAAAGGACAACTAATCATGAAAAAAGTTGCTGTTATAGGTTCGGGATCATGGGGTACCGCACTTTCAACACTTCTTGCTTCAACTTCTGATGAGGTAATTATTTGGTCGAGAGAGGCCGATGTTACCGAGTCCATCAATAAAGAGCACGTCAACTGCAGACATCTCTCTGATTCTGAGCTTCCACACAATATTGTGTCTACCACTAGTGAGGCTGAGGCTCTCACCGGTGTAGATGCTGTTGTTATGGCTGCTCCTTCTGCATTTTTGCGCTCTGTTTGTGCTGCCTGCGCACCATATCTTGATTCAGAGGTTGATGTTTTGATCCTTTCCAAGGGTATGGAAGCAGGTTCTCACAAGCTTATGCATGAGGTGGCTGCTGACGAGCTAGGAAACCCTGCAAGAATCACCGTTCTTTCCGGTCCTAACCATGCAGAAGAGGTTATTAAGCAGGGAATCTCTGCAGCAGTTGTAGCGTCTGAAGATGCCGAGGTTGCTAAGCGTTTCCAGACACTGCTTTCTCGACCTTACTTTAGAACCTACGTTAGCTCTGATGTACGCGGTGTTGAGGCATGTGCCGCCGCTAAAAACGTTGTAGCTATTGCCTGTGGTATTGCTGTTGGCCTGGGTAATGGCGATAACGCCCTTGCTGCTCTTATGACACGCGGCTTGGCAGAGCTTGGTCGCGTGGTATGCGCTATTGGCGGAGACCCACTTACCTGTATGGGTCTTGCTGGTATGGGAGACTTGGTTGCTACCTGCACCTCCGAGCATTCTAGAAATAGAACATTTGGAGAAGCTTTGGTCAAGGGTAAGACGCTTCAGTCTTATCAGGAAGAGACCGGTATGGTTGTTGAGGGTGCTCAGGCTGTTATTGGTCTTTATGAGCTTGGTCAGCAGATGAGCGTTGAGATGCCTATCACTTCAGCTGTTCACGCTGTACTTTACGAAGGTGCTACGCCAGAAGAAATTACTTCTCGCCTTACTAACCGCCTTCCAAATGAAGAATTTTATGGAATGACTCGATAGGAGAGTTTGATGAATAACGTCCTGGTAGCACCATCTGTTCTATCTGCAGATTTCTCCAAGCTTAAGAGCGAGCTTGATTCAATTGCAAACGCTGACTACATCCATTACGACGTGATGGATGGTCACTTTGTTCCAAATATCTCATTTGGTCCAGATATTTTCTCGTACTGCAAAAAGTCTTCTGAGCTGCCTATTGATGTCCATCTGATGGTTACTAATCCAGCTGAGATTGTGCCGCTATTCCTAGACCGTGGCGCTGACGTTGTCACCTTCCACTACGAGGCCGAGGTCCATACTCATCGTCTTGTTCATCTTATCAAGGATTCCGGTGCTAAAGCTGGTATTTCACTTTGCCCAGGAACTCCTGTAAGTGTTCTTGAGGATCTTATCGAAGACCTTGATCTGGTGCTTATCATGACGGTTAACCCTGGCTTTGGTGGCCAAAAGTTTATTCCTCACTCAATTGAGAAGCTCAGAGCTCTTAAAGAGCTCTGCCGCAAACATAACGTTCATCCTCTGATTGAGGTTGATGGTGGTATTAGTGCAGCTAACGCAGCTGATGTTGTAGGCGCCGGTGCAGACATGCTTGTTGCGGGCAGCGCTGTATTTGGCCAGGAAGATCGCAGTGCAACTATCCAGGCAATCCGCGACGCCGGCGAGTCTGCTCTCACTGTTCAGGGTTAGGCTGCACTCTCAAGCATCATTTGCACATAAACCACCAAGATTGAAACAACAGAAACACGCTATGGATTACGTTTACCTAGACTATGCAGCTTCAGCACCAATGCGCCCAGAGGCGCTGGATGCCGAGAAAACCTATGAGGCTTCATCCATTGCTGGAGTGAACCCAAATTCTTTGCACTCGCTTGGTCGTCAGGCAGCGCGAGAGCTTGATGGCGCTCGTGGCGTTATCGCGCGTGCGGTGGGCGGCAAGTTTAGGGCTCCTGACGTGGTCTTTTGCTCTGGCGGAACGGAGGGCAATAACCTCTCTGTTCTTGGAATGGCGGAAGGTATTCGCAACAAAGACCACAAGCGCAACACGGTGGTTTTCTCGGCAATTGAACACGATTCTATTTTGGATCTTGCACCTGTTCTTCGCGAGAAGGGCTTTGAGGTAAGAATTGCTCATCCTAACCGTCAGGGAAAGATTGAAGCTTCTGCCCTTGAGGGTCTTTTAGACCAGTCAGTGGCCCTTGTTTCTGTCATGTATGCCAATAATGAGACGGGCGTTATTCAGCCAGTTGTAGACCTTGCGCATACTGCTCATAAGGTGGGTGCGCTTTTCCACACTGACGCAGTTCAGGCGTTTGGTCGCATTCCTCTTGAGGTGTCAGACGTAGACGCTCTGACTATTGCTGCCCACAAAATTGGTGGACCTCTTGGTATTGCTGCAGTGCTTATGCGCTCCAAGGTTCCGTTTAAAGCACAGAGTTACGGTGGGGGACAAGAGTCTGGCAGGCGTCATGGAACGCAGGACGTTCGGAGCGCAGTTGCGTTTGCCGCAGCTGCTCAGTGGTGTCAGGATAACCTTACTCAAACGCAAGAGAGTGTTTCTGCGCGCGCTAATAAGGTGTACGAGACTCTTTGTGCTTCTCCCAAGATTAAACCAACTACAGAGGCTTACGCTGGCAAAGACC
>JABZGZ010000043.1 GCA_015259105.1 Atopobium sp.
ACCTCAAGGACGGCACGTTTGGTCTCTTTGGTGGTAGCGAGAAGAGCCTTGAGTTTACTATCATTGACCAGCTTGGAGCTACTCCTGCTACAACCCAGTCTGCAAATGGCCTGACGTATGAGAATCTGATTAAGTTCAACCCTGACGTCATTATTTACGTCACCGCAGAGCGCAATAAAGCAACTGACGCTGTAGCTAAAGACACTCTTCTGGGCGAGAGCTCCCTGCAGAACGTCCCTGCTATTGCCAACAAGAGCATCGTAGAGATTCCATATTCTGAGTACATCGACTACTCGCCACGTGCATTTGATTCTGCCGAGAAGATCCTTGAGGTTCTGTATCCTCAGAAATAGACGCGTTTGAACATACGGCGCCATTTAAACATACGACGTTGTGGAGACCACGCAGGATTTTGTTTCCTGCGTGGTCTTATCTAAGCAAACGTTCTTTGAGAGCTGATTATAAATCGTTTACCTAAAAAATATATAAAGATTAGTAACTGCAGGTAAGAGCGCAGTAATATTGTGGAGCATCATTAAAATTCAGGTTTAGGAGGGTCTTTATGGGATGTTCTGTAACACAACGTGTTGGTCAAGTATCACAGCCCAGAGGAGGATATCTTAAGCCTAAAGAGTTTGATGAAATAATTCTTGGACCTGGTATTGAAGAGTTGAACAAAGAAGAGAATATTGAACCCAATCTTGTGGGTACTGCTGTGGAATACCTTACACATTTCATGACGGGAGCTTCTCCTGAGAATGCTTTTCGTATTTCGATAATGGGTGCTCGTCTAATTGGTAAAGAAACAGAAGCAGAGGCACTTCTTAAAAAAGTTAAAGGATTAGATGATAATTCCATTGTTAGTGCATTGAAATTAACAGGATTTGATACCTGTCGTAGAGCAGGATTATCTACCTATAAGCCTGTAGAGCTGATAGAACCAGACAACGACACAATTGAAAATGTTAGAACAATGGTAAATAGGTCTATTCACTTTTTTGATATTTATGGGCCAAAGGTTTTGGATGGATTTACATTTAGAGGTGGCTATACCGAAACTGTTAATTCAGGTGACGGCGATTTTACAACGATAGATACTATTTGGGATTTTAAGGTATTAAAAGGCTCAATTGAGAAAAAGCATACACTCCAGTTACTTATGTATTGGAGAATGGGTTTAAATTCAATACATCTAGAATTTAATGATCTTAAGTACCTAGGATTTTATAATCCGAGGTTAAATAAGGTTTATCGTATTGAAGTTAATAAAATACCAGAAGAAATAATTAATGAGGTTGATCACGTAGTTATAGGTTATTAGTAGGCTCATTGAGGTATTCAAGTTAAAAAGTGTTTCCTAAACAGATAGAAGAATTCTTATGAATTATGTCCTAAAAGTTCCCGTTGCTATTTGTGGTGTTGCATTAGGTTTTGCGGCACTTGGAAATCTTTTCAAGACTTCTTTTGAAGGCCTCTATCTTGCCTGCGGCATAATTTCTATTGCTCTTTTAGCTCTCTATACCCTCAAATTTATGGTGTCTACAAAAGTTGTGTTGCGAGAGCTCTCGGATCCAATTGGGCTTTCAGTTGCCGCAACATATCCTATGGCAGTTATGCTGATTTCGGTGTATATGAAGGCCGATATTGGTGATGTGGCACAGTTATTTTGGTTTGCAGGAATTGCGTTGCACATACTGTGTATAGCTCTCTTTACTTCTCGCTATATTGCAAAATTTGATTGGGAGAATGTGCACGCCAGCTGGTTCATTGTGTATGTAGGCATTGTTGTTGCTAGTGTTACAGCGCCGGCGTTTACCTTTGAAACCAGTGTTGGTACGATTGCATTTTGGTTTGGATTTATCTGCCTTGTGGTGCTTTTTATAGTTGTGAGCATTCGGTATGTTAAATATGGGCCGGTGCCTGATTCTGTTGAGTCGCTCGCTTGCATTTATGCAGCTCCAACAAGCCTTTGTATTGCAGGATATATTCAATCTATTACGCCAAAGTCCGTACCGTTTCTTTTGGTTATGCTGGCAATCGCTTCACTTATTTATGTGATTTCTTTTGCGTGGTGCATCAGGTGTCTTACTAAACCGTTCTTTCCCAGCCATGCCGCGTTTACTTTTCCTTTTGTAATTTGTGTCGTTGCGCGCACGCAGACGTCGGCATACCTGGCCGAACTCGGCCAACCTCTTCAATGGCTCGATGGAATAGCTACTGTTGAAACAGTGCTTGCAGCAGGGCTTTGTATTGTTGTGCTTATACGACTACTTGTATATGTGCGCGATCAGACTTTGTTTGAAGAGTAGTGAGACACCAGATTTACGATAACTAAATTAGTAACTAGGTGTATTCTTATAGAGGATGGAAAGTCTATAGCACTTTCATTGCTCATTAACATGAGCGGTCTTTACGTACACTGTGAGGACTGGAGAGCTCGTTGGGTATATGGTACGGCAGTACAGGGATTACCTGCTCATGTCGTACTTGCCGGCATGAGCAGGTAATCCCTGTACTGCCGTACGGTATAGGCTTTCCGTTCATTATTAGTATCGCCTTTCTAATGTAGGAGAGGTTGTTGAATAGTAATGAAATTGAGTTTTTATAATAAACCGATTGAAGTCATGAAATCTTTAATGAGATTTCGTCAAAACTATAATGACCGTCCTATTTTTATTTTTTCTTGTGGAGGAAGAGAGGATCAATTTTCATCACGCAAACAACTTAGAGAGTTTATCGAATCTAAAGATAATCTCAGGAATGTCTTATGCTTAAAGGCAGAGGATGTGTCTAGACGGGATGAGTTTAAAAATGTAAATCTTCTTTTGCAGGAAGCGATGATGGCAGATGTAGCTGATTTAATTATCGTTTTTTCGGAAAGTGCAGGATCATTCTGTGAGTTAGGAGCTTTTACATCTCTTCCTCATATCCGGGCGATTACGTCGGTAGTTGAAGATGTAAAGTATTCGAAAGATAACAGTTTCTTAAACTATGGACCAATTCGAATGATTGCTTCTGAGCAATCAGAACTGTCAAATGTTTTTTATACCCAACAAAATAATATAATGATGTCAGATAAATTGACTTCTTTTATTTTTAATATTAGGAAAAATATAAGAAGCGGATATAAGATAAGTATAAATAAAAAACGAATGGTTCCAAATGCGTTGTTAAAAAATGAATACATATCAATTGGACCATTAGTACATGAGATTATCGACTTAGTGTCTTTACTTGGACCCATTAGTTTGTCAGATCTATTTTATGTTTATTGTCAGCTTCTTAATATTAGAGCCCAAGATTTAAAAATAGAATCTCGCAGCATTAATGCTGATATGAGATCTAATGAATTTAAAAATATATCGAAGGAGCAGGTAATTGCTTTTATGCTCGCCAATCATCTTTTAGATGAAATACCTTCTATTAATAATCAGCCAACTCTTTATTTAACTCGTGTTCCATTGGACACCTATTTTATGTTTCGCAATAATGACGTTTCGAAGGAAAGACTATGCAAAATGAAGGCTGAGATACTGGGACAGAAGCGACATATGGGAATGAGGGGAGCTAGGTGTGTCTATCATAAAGATGATCAGTTCTGACTTATCAATGGGTCAGAATGAAATACTTTCTATTGCTAATAGTGCTGATAGTAGTCATTATCACAAATTTATAAGTGGGGGAAGGAGGATCGATGCACCTGATCAAATGCTTAAATTACTGCAGTTTTGGGTGGCTGACTTTGTATGCATGGAGACCCCAGAATTGCCAGATTATGTTACTGCGTACGAGCAAGGGAGAAGTATAAAAAACAATGCCAGCATGCATGCTCAAAATGCCCATGTGATTAACTTAGATATACACCATTTCTTTCAGTCATGCACTAAAGATATGGTAAAAAATTTATTTGCCAGTATAGAAGGCTATAATTTAACATCTGAAGATCTTAAATTACTTGTGTCTATTAGCACGTATAAAGGTCACCTAACAATAGGTAGTCCATGCTCACCATTTATTGCTAATAGAATTGCATTACCTATTGACTACGATATAAAATTAAAATTACCAAACGATATGGAGTATAGCAGATATTCAGACGATATAAGTATATCGTCGAATAATTATATCGACTATGAGGTCATAGTAGATATCATTGGAAATGTTCTTTCCTCACATGGCTTTGAGATAAATCGTAAGAAGACTCATTGCTTTGGAAAAGGTGGCCGTAGGCATGTTACTGGTATTTTTATCAATCCAGATGGAACTTTATCTCTTGGACATAGAAGAAAAAAACAGCTTGAATCGATGCTATACAAGTATTTAATGAGATCGAAAGGTAATCCAAATGAAATACTTGGTTTTATTAATTTCTGTAATTATGTAGAGCCTGATTTTACCAGGAGAACCTTACTGAAGTACAGTAAGTATGGTTTTGCACGTAATTATTCTAGCGTTGTTGATTATCTTCGCCAAATAAAAGGTTAAACAATAAAAAGTAATTTAGAAAGTTTCAAGGTTGTTCTACTGCGTATTAAGTATTTTTGATAGCCTTGTAGGGTAGTAGATAATGATGAGATGAATCCACCGGCAATGTCACTTTGAGGGAGCGATAATATTTAATTTGTTTACTTTTTACATTTTGTGTTTGCAATATAAACCATTACTGCCGCATCAATCGCAATAATACTGCCCGCAATGATTGCTGTTGTGTTTGTTATATTTGGACCAAGTAGTGCCATGAAAAAGAGTACTAACGCACTTATAAGCGTGCCAATACCCGCTACAAAACAAAGCTTTTTCTCGTCTATTGTTTTCTTTTCATCTTCAGTCATTGTGTTAAATCCAGCAATTGAAATAGCACCATGACCAGATAGAAGTACAATAGACCAAATGCCAAGAATTGCGGTTAAAGACCACGATATAACTGAATATAACATCATATTCACTCCAATCAGGAACGAACTGCTTGTTAATTGAATTATACGACTTCGAATTTAATTGGGTAATTGAATAATTCAAGCCTCTTCATTGTTATGTTCGTTAGCAACGATATAGGCCTTTTACTGTCCATTACAGTACCCACTTAGATTGCCTGTAGGTCTTATCCTTCTTTTCACATGCTTGGAACAGGGTTAGTGAAATGCATTTTCGGAGAGCATTTGCCACTAAGTGAGGTAAAAAATGGGTGCATATTATATCAACTATTATTTTTCATAACATTGAGTATGATGACGGATTCTACGGCGGAGAATTTTCAGCCCTTGATGATCGCGTTTATTGCATGTTCTTATACGATAGGGAAACAAAGGAATTTATCGATATCTGGGACAATACTCAACCCATTGATGAAATTCTTCCAATTCCAATTTGGTGGCTTGATAAGAATCTTGAAAAGAATGGGGAGCTTGGTAAGCATGAAAGCAAAGTGAGCTATTAACCTCTTGCAGCTTTGTGAATTGTCGCTATTATGCTTCGTTATAAGGAATTATTTACACTTCTGAACTTCCTTCTACCTCAAAAAGAATTCTGAGAGCTTCCTTGTATTTCTCGACGCGTTTTAAGTCCTTCTCAGTAACCTTTTCTAGGCGGGATAGGTTTGAGTTGTGTTGTAGATCGCAAATTTTCACGTGTCGTGCAACGTTATTTTTGCTTAGATGTCGAACATAGTCCATGTACTCGACTTTGGGATTGTGGTTCAAGAGAAGCAGAGCTTCAATAACCTCCTCACTCATACCAGCTGCGCGAATATCATCTACCGTGTAATCTGTGTCTTCCAGAACATCGTGCAGAAGCGCTACACAGGTCTCGGCTTCTTGGCCTTCTCTAAAACGCTCAGCGAGACTGATGGGGTGGAAGACGTAGGGGATTCCAGCTTTGTCAACTTGGTCCTTGTGTGCTTCAAAGCAGAGCTTCATCGCAGCTTTAGTCATGGGTGTGTAATACATAAAGCCTCCTAGCATCAACGAGCAGCTTCTATGCTGATAGATTTGTGTGATTGTTTTTTGGTTTCCTCTATTTTACGAGTTTTGCTCTCTAAACCACAAGCTCTCTGAGCATCTGGCCATACGCGGCTGAATCGCTGGTCATGCGTTCGCAGTGGTCATAGCCCTGCCAGATAGTAAGCGTGGCCTCGGGATAGACTTTGGGCAGAACTTTCCTTGCGCGTTTCAAGTCAAAGTCCTTCTCGCCATACGTGAAGATGCAGCGGCGTTGTTCGTCGGAGCTAAGAGCGGGCAGGTCAACGTTGCTGCAGTCGTGAATGATGTTCTGGATGCTTTGGTCACTCATCGCAATAAAGTGCTCTGACATAGGTTTAGCTGCAACTTTTCCGTAAAGTTGTTCCATCTTTTGCACGGAAAGCTTGGGGTCTGCAATGGCTGTGCGGTGCTTGGCAAGGAACACTTTCTTGAGTACAAATTCCATCACGGAGGCAAGAAATCCTCCTGTCCAGAAGCTTGTTCCTTCAAAGAAGAGGTGGTCAAAGACTAAATCGGGGAACTTGAGGAGTTCAGATAGAACTACGCCGCCTAGGGACGCGCCAAAACCCAGGGAGAGATGAGTTATGTCGTGCTCCAGTAGCCAGTCATGAATCTGCGCAGCTTCTTGGGATGCTGAGACATATTCCGTTGCGTCTTCTTCTCCGTGAGCAGCAAGATCTGGGATCAGATAGCGCAGGTCAGTGCCCATATTACTCACAAGAACTGTCTTCATTCCTTCTGCAGACGAGAGCATGGGGTGAATCAGCAACACAGTTGGTGTGGTTTGGGTGAAAGTTTCTGGCTCAATGAGGTGCATCTTCATGACAGTCCTCCACTTGTTGTTCACCTGCGATTATATTCCTGTCAATCGCGTGGGTTTGCTGTTTGTTCACCAAAGCTGACATTTTCCGCGAACGGTAGGGATGGAGCTGTGAGGGATGTTCGGGAGGAAGCTTGAGATTTATTTCTGCTCTTGCATCAAATCAAGAAATGCATCAGGTACATTACTGGTCGAATTCCAAATCTTTGGAAAGCCCCATGCTGTCAGAAGTCTCATAACTGATGGAAAGTTCTCTGGGTATGCATTATGTCCAGCATTCGATAGACTGCCATGCTCTAAAACCGCCTCAAATTCCCACCTAAATGGAGGCCTGCCGTTAGTTGGAATAGACTCATATAAATTCTTCCAGTTAAGAATTCCGGCATCTAAAAATCCACCTAATAATTCACATGACGGTTTGTAGTTTGACCTACATTCTTCGTAGGACACATCATCTGGCCAATATCCATACCAATCAAGGAGGCCAATAGACTGTTCTGGTTTCTCGCCAATTCTATAGAATCCATACCATCCTGCACCATAACAGCCATCTCTGCGACTGTGTCGTTCAATTCTTAAATGAATTTCCTGATTTGGTGCGTCGTCAACATGTATCAAGAATGACAGTTGTGAACTAGTAAGTAGCAGTGTCCTTTGTTTTTCTTCTTCAGGAGTCGTATTAAGCCATGGAAGTAGTGACAAGATGGTCTCATGCTCTGCTTCAGATTGCCCCCAACCCTCAAAGTTCATACCGTGGTTATTGCGTACATACATGCGCTTAATAACATATGGTGAAAAAACCTTTTGGCACCTAAAGTTATGAATCAACTCTCTACTCATTACGATTCTAATGAGCCCTCGTGAACCTCGATGTTTGCCTAGTACAGCGATTTTTTCGTATCCATCGCCCCATTGAACTGGAAAACAATAAACCTTTGTTCCAGGAGAAAAATGTCGCGTCCCATGGACAACCGTATGGTCTTCTCCAAAAGGATGTTCGTCAATTACGTTACCAACCAGACACCAAATCCATTCTGGGAGTTTATTTGTTTTTATATAATCCCAGTAATCTCCTTCTGTGCTCGGAGTAGTTTGCTTTTTTCTACGTCTAAAGCTATAGTTTGGTCCAAACATCTTCCTGATATGATCCAATTTGAATAGGCATCTATCAAGAAGTGAACTTTCAGCTGCGGTATAGAGAAGTCCAACTCCTTTAGGATCCTCGGTAACGCATTTGGTGATGATTGCATAGATGCATTCTTTGTTTAAAACAAGCTCGTTAATACTAGAAAGTAATTCAGCATCGTCTGTAATATCTATGCCATAGCTATCAAGAATTTTTTGATAGTTGCAAGCATTCTCTTGTTCGCGTATTTCGGAATTAAATAAACAAGCAAATTTTTCAAGCACTCCAGGAATTTGATAATGGGGTATGTCAAACGGCGTGTCGAATAAGCTTACGTTGTTGTCGATGTAGTCGCAAAAATCGTGTAGTTCAACAAAATGCCCAGACCAGGAATTAGTTGTTGCAAGGAACCAGCCAGCTAAATCCGTTAAGTTCTGTACATACATAGACGTCTCCCAAATAGTGAACTCACTTAAGCCAAAACAACAATTACTTAATGCGGTCTTCTACCTGTGCACATTAAGTCCAATCTGTGACTCAACTTTCAGCAAGTTTAATAGGAGGAGAACTTTTAACTGTCCAGTGTATTACCCACTTAGCTTGCCGCATGAGTGCCATACTCCCGCAAAGTTACGTACAGATGTACATAGTCTGTCCTCGCTATATAAAATCTTGCTGATATGAGACACTAAGTAGCGTTAAATAGTCGTGCTGTATACTCAGGATTATGTGAAGTTTGAACGCTCACATTTTGTGGACGTAACTTTTCCACTGATGACAACAGGACAGCATACTGACCCAGTCAAGAAAGGAAGGCTCATGGCATACGAGTCTCGCGAAGAAATTGACAGCAAATATAAGTGGGATCTGTCCTCAATGTTCCCTAGTGATGAGGCATTTGAGGCCGGGCTCGAGGAGCTTAAGGCTTACTGCCCAAAGCTGCTTGCGTTCAAGGGCAAGATTTCTACCTCTGCTCAGGCTCTTCTGGAGTTTCTGCAGCTTGAGGACCAGATGACTCTTCTGCTCTACAAGATTATCAACTACGCCGAGCGCAAGAGCGACGAGGATACTCGCGTAGCCAAGTATCAGGCATACGTTGCAAACGCTACCAGCGCATATACGCAGGTTGGTGAGGCAACTTCTTGGTTTGCCGCAGAGCTTCTGGCCATTCCAGCAGAATCTGTCGAGAAATTCTATGTAGAGGTTCCAGCTCTTGAGTTTTATCGTCGTAAGCTCAACAAGATCTTGAACCAGCGTGAGCACACCCTTTCTGCTGAGGAAGAGGCTCTTTTGGCACGCGCTGAAGAACTTGCTGTTCAGCCAACCAATATCTTCTCCATGTTTGATGACGCGGACCTTACCTTTGACGATGCCGTTGACTCCGAGGGCAAGACCCATAAGCTGACCAGCGGTTCATTTGTTCCTCTACTGATGGATGCTGACCGCGTCCTGCGTGAGTCCGCATTCAAGCAGCTTTACAGCCGTTTTGGTGAGTTCCGCAACACCTCCGCTGCAATTCTGACCAGCCAGGTTAAGAACCTGCAGTTCTTCTCGTCATCTAGAAAGTATGCAAGCTCCCTTGAGGCTGCTCTTGCAGAGAACGAGATTCCTGTTGAGGTCTACAACAACCTGATTGACGCTGTTCACCAGAATTTCCCAGCGTTCTACAAGTACGTTGACCTGCGCAAGCGCGTTATGGGCTTGGATGAGCTGCACTTCTGGGACGTCTACACTCCGCTTGTTGACGACATTGACATGAAGTTCACCTACGAGGAGGCTTGTGACCTTATTGTTAAGGCTCTGGCGCCTATGGGCGAGGAGTATGTCAGCCTGGTCAAGAAGGGTCTGGAGCGCCGTTGGGTTGATGTGTACGAGACTCCAGGTAAGCGCTCCGGTGCTTATTCCGCAGGTGGCAAGGGTATGAACCCTGTTATGCTCCTCAACTTCCAGGGTGGCCTTGACGACGTCTACACCCTTATTCACGAGATGGGCCATTCTCTGCACACGTACTTCTCGTCCCACAACCAGGAGATTACTTACTCCGATTACTCCATCTTTGTTGCAGAGGTTGCATCTACCTGCAATGAAGCACTGCTCTCGCACTACCTGCTTGAGCACGAGACCGATCCTGCTCGCCACGCATACATCCTCAACCACTTCCTTGAGGGCTTCCGTGGCACCATTTATCGCCAGTGCATGTTTGCCGAGTTTGAGCGCGACATCAGCCAGATGAACGCTGACGGTGTGGCTCTGAACGCCGAGGTTCTCTCTGAGCGCTACGGCAAGCTTTGCGCAGAGTACTTTGGACCTGGCATTGAACTGGACGAAGAGATCAAGCTAGAGTGGTCGCGCATCCCTCACTTCTACTACAACTTCTACGTCTATCAGTACTGCATTGGTTTCTCGGCAGCTATTGCCCTGTCCCAGCGCATCCTTTCTGAGGGTGAGCCTGCGGTCAAGGACTACATTGGCTACCTGTCCGGCGGTTGCTCCAAGACTCCAATCGAGCTGCTCCGCGGCGCTGGCGTTGACATGGCCACTCCAGACCCCGTTAACGCTGCGCTCAAGTACTTTGGCGAGCTTGTCGATCAGCTTGAGCAGGAGCTCAGCTAAGCGCGCAACCGAGCACGATTTCCACTGGCAATCCATCTACCAGCACGTAGTTCATATGGCGAGAAGCCCCGTCTAGTAGCGGGGTTTCTCGATATCAAAGGAGGATTTATGCAGGCACGTTTTGTTCACCGCTGCACCCACGTTTTGGATAACGAGAAAACCGTCGAGTTCTACAAGAAGGCTCTGGGATTCCGTGTTGACCGCGTTATGGGACCAGAGGACGGTTCTTGGACCAACACGTTTTTGGTAAACGACTGGTCTCCTTTTGAGCTGGAGCTCACGTGGAACCGTGGTTGGGTAGAGCCTTACGATAACGGCGGAAAAGACACGCACATTGCGTTCCGCGTCGACGATTTTGAGG
>JABZGZ010000044.1 GCA_015259105.1 Atopobium sp.
GTTTCTCGACAACCTCAAGAACATGTGACGAGAAGAACACGGCAGATCCACGGTCGGCAAGCTCGTGCAGCATCTTCTTGAGCTCGAAGCTTGCTGCTGGGTCCAGGCCAACAAATGGCTCGTCCAAAATGATGAGCTTTGGCTCGTGGAGCAGGGCGGAAATCAGAACCAGCTTCTGCTTCATACCGTGAGAGTAGCTGCCAATGGCATTTGCCAGGGAATCGGTGATGCCCAGGCGATTGGCCAGGGTTGTAATGCGCTCGACGCGGTTCTCCGCAGGAACGCCAAAAATGTCGCAGACGTAGTTGAGATACTTGATGCCGCTCATGAACTCGTAAATGTCTGGGTTATCAGGAACGTAAGCGATGACCTGCTTAGTGCCAACAGGGTCAACCAGCACGTTCTTGGAGTCCACAAAGATGACGCCGCCCTCAAATGGCTGAGCACCAACGATGGACTTGATAAGCGTAGTTTTACCTGCGCCGTTGTGGCCGATAAAACCGTAAATGTCACCAGGCATAACGTCAAGCGAAAGATCAGAAACAGCAACCTTGGATCCGTACTTCTTGGTGAAGTGCTGGACGCTCAGCACAGGAACAACCTCGCCAGGAGCTGCTGGAGTTGGTGCTGGAGCTGCGGCTGCGGGTGCGGGGGCTGCAGGCGCTGCGGCTGCGGGGGCAGCTGGTGCGGCTGGTGCAGCAGGAGCCGCGGGCGCTGCGGGTGCAGCTGGTGCCGCTGGAGCGGCTGGAGGTACGGGAGCGTTAGGAACGGGTGGCTGTGGAATGTTGTCGGCCATGCTAGTTTCCTTCTTCCATTTTGTCTGTCTTATTCACACGAGTGTTATTTGCTTTTGGAGTGCGCTTTGCCCTTCTCAGAGCGTCGCGCAAAATCCATTCTACCTGAGCGTTAGTTGAACGCATGTCGTCTTGCGCCCAGCGTTCAACCGCCTCCCAGACTTCTGGAGCTACACGAAGTGGATATTGTTTGCGAGGTGCCATGGGTTTCTCGCCAAGCTTTACTGCTGCAAGGAACCGGTGTTAAGCACAGGCTGAGCCTCTGACTCGCCGCAGAGAACAACCATAAGGTTGGATGCCATAACGGCCTTGCGATCCTCGTCGAACTCAACAACGCCATTCTCGGAGAGCTGAGTGAGAGCCATGTCAACCATGGAAACGGCGCCCTCGACGATCTTCTTACGTGCGGCGATGATTGCCTCTGCCTGCTGGCGGCGGAGCATTGCCTGCGCGATTTCTGGGGCGTAGGACAGGTGCGTGAGGCGAGCGTCGTCAACGGTGATACCAGCAACGGAAAGATTGCGGCTCAGCTCAGACTGAAGCGCCTCGGAGACTTCCTCGATGTTGGAGCGCAGGGTAATTGCGGTGTTGGACTCGGACTCGTCCTCCATGTGGTCGTAGCTGTAGATGCTGGCGACGTGCCTGAGCGCGGTCTCTGCCTGCATAGCAACGTAGCTGTCGTAGTCGTCGACGTCAAAGAGAGCCTTTGCGGTATCACTGACGCGCCAAACAACAACCTCTGCGATCTCGATTGGGTTGCCCATGCGGTCGTTGACCTTGAGGACGTCGCCATTCAGCGTGCGAGCACGGGTGGAAATGATGGAGGTGTGCACGTTTACACTGGGAGTAACGCCCGCAGCGAGAGAAGAGAGGTCACCCACGTTTGTAGAAAGAGTCTTGGCGTAGTAAGGATTTGCCCAGCGCAGACCCTCGTCCTTAACGGTGCCGATGTACTTACCAAACAGCACGCAAACCTTTGCTTGACCAGGCTGAAGGCTGAACAGGCCACTTGAAACAAACAGGCCGGCAAAGAAAAATACCAGCGCGCCAATGATGCTTGGGAATGACGGATCCAGGCGAGGATTTCTGTCTGCAGCGATAGCGCTGAGTACAAAATTAGCCAAAAACAGGGCTGCAACTGCAAAAAGAGCAATGGTAATCAGCAGGAACAGCCAACCACTCTTGGACTTAATGATTTTCTCGGTGCTCATAAGATCTCCTTTGTGACAATGAGCCTTCTGTTGGCATCATTATGATATCACATTGATTGCAAGTCAAGAGAAATTTTTATTTAAATGTTATTCAAAAATTGCAGGTGAGACGGTGGTTTTTCGGCGAGCAGTGCGCGAAAAACGGCGAGCAATGAGCGCTTGGTCGCGCAAGGTGCGTGTGGCGCGTGGCACGTGGCGCGTGGCGAGAAGAACGCTGCACGTGGCGAGAAGTTCGTCTCTTCGAGAAAAGTAACCGACCTGTAAGGCTTGGATCGAGCGCGCCTGATTTCTGCAAAGAATCTGTAACTTTTGCCTGAAAATGTAAAAGAATCGGTAGATTTGCCTGATTTTGTCAAAGAATCGGTGGCTCAAATACAGATTCTTTGCACTTTTCAGGCGGACCTTTCGTGACGTGACTTTTGAATCCGAGGTTAGTTTCACAAGCACTCTCATGGAGCCTGATTTTCTCGCCATGTCTGAATGATTTGCCGGAAAAGTGCACCTTGTCTGAGCGATTTGCCGGTTTTTCTCATCATGTCTGAGTAAATTTACTCAGACATGATGAGCTTTTCAGGCTCGCAATCAGAGCCAATCAAAAATGGAGAGAGGCAGCCTGAACGCATAAAAACACACCTCGGGAGAAACCCCAAGGTGTGTTCGGTGTTCGGTGTGCACTATTACCTGCCCGCAGCGCGATGTGGCTCGCAGCGCGATGTGACTCG
The DNA here is from genome assembly GCA_015259105.1 of Atopobium sp. Taxonomy (GTDB): domain Bacteria; phylum Actinomycetota; class Coriobacteriia; order Coriobacteriales; family Atopobiaceae; genus Lancefieldella. The sequence goes on from JABZGZ010000044.1 coordinate 2,728, forward strand.
CGGCTACAGCCGGCACAGCTCGCACGCCGTGCTAGTCAATACGAGCGTCTACCTCAAGCCAACCAAGCTGCTCGATGTTGCCCTTGACATGCTCGCAAGACTTGCGCCATGCCTCAATCTCAGAGTCGGAGAGCTCGGGCACAAAGACCTTCTCGACACCATTGGCGCCGATAACCGCAGGAAGTGAAGAGTAGAAGCCAGAAACGCCATACACGTCGTTGAGCAGCGTGGAGACTGGCGTGATCAGCTTGGTGTCGTGGACAATAGCCTTGATGACCTCGACAGCGCCGTTTGCAATGGAGTACTCGGTGCACTGCTTGCCGCTGTAAGTGACGTAACCGCCCATGCGACCAGCTTGCTCAAGCTCTGGGAGGTCAAAGGTCTTGCCCGTCTGAGCTGCAACTTCGTCAAGGGTGAGGCAGCCGATGGAGACATGTGACCAGCAAGCAAACATGCCGTTGCCGTGCTCGCCAAGCATCCAAGCGTTGATGCAAGATGCTGGATAGCCGGTAGCGCCGGAAAGCGCATGGCGGAGTCGGGCGGAGTCGAGCGTGGTACCGGAGCCGATAACCTTATTTGGATCGGCGTCGGTCAGATACTGGAGCTCAGTGGTAACAACGTCGCATGGGTTTGCGATATTGACCCAAACGCCATCGAAGCCTGCATCTGCAATGCGCTTAGCGAACTTCTTGGCCTCGTCAGTGGTGACGAAGAGCTCACCATCACGACTACCTGCTGCAGCCTCAATATGGCCAGCAGCATTAACAATGATATCGCAGCCAGCAAGCTCCTCGTAACGGTCATCTACTTCATAGACACGAGCGGGATGTGGATAAAAAGGCATTGCGTCCAGCAGGTCGTTTACCTGAGCCTTGCAGAGGACATCATTTGTGTCGCTAATGTAGAGCTCGGTAACAAGTCCCTGGTAAAGCAGGGCATTTGCAACGTGAGCGCCAACGTGATTAGCACCAATGATGCCAATCTTACTGATGAGAGCCATAATCCACCTCTTTTGTCTCGCTAAAATTACTGTGCCTGATAGCCTAGCGGTTTTTTATATAAACGGGTAACGATACAGAAAGACGAAACAGATTAGATACAACAGTCCACTCAACGTGCCATTTAAGCCCGCAAACGGTATAGTAGTAACCCAAGATTTGGAGAGGAACTATGGGATACAAGACACCAACATGCTCTATTGCACGTAGCTGCGGAGGCTGTGAATGGCTTTCGGTCCCCTATCCTATCCAACTTAAGCGCAAGCAAACGCAGGTAGAGGAACTTCTCGCCCCGCTGGCAAGCATCAATAACGTAACTATCGAGCCCATCCGCGGAATGGACGAGCCTCTGGCGTATCGTCACAAGGCAGCAACGCCATTTGCTCCAGGCAAGGGTCGCACGGTTCGCTCTGGTTTTTACGCAAGCGGAACGCACAAAATTATTGCCTCAAAGGAATGCCTGGTAGAAGACGGTCGAGCTCGCGCCATCCTCAACGATGTGGCGTATCTTGCCGGCCAGTTCAACATCCACGCCTACCAGGAGGATCGCGGCAAGGGAGCACTTCGCCATGGCGTGGTTCGCTGCGGATATGCCACTGACGACGTCATGCTGGTACTGGTGGTCAACGGTCAGCACCTGCCCCATGAGCAGGAGTTTATTGCCGCACTTCGCAAGGCACATCCCGAGCTGACCAGCATTTTCTTGAACGTCAACCAGAAGCGCACCAACGCAATCTTGGGGCGAGAAACCCGTCTGCTTTGGGGCTCAACGTCTATGAGCGACAAACTTTTGGGCTGCACGTTTGAGATTGGTCCAACCAGCTTCTACCAGACAAACCCTCAGCAAACCGAGGTGCTCTATCAGCTGGCTATCGACGGAGCGCTTGCTGGCTCTGAGCTAGCTGGCTCCGAGCAGACCGGCGACGCGCAGGCCAGCGCTGCGTTGAGCTGCGCTTCCACTCAGGAAGTCACTTCTGCGCAAACCAGCAAGCTGCGAGTTCTTGATGCGTACTGCGGTACGGGAACCATTGGACTTTGCTTGGCACACGCCGCTGAAGCTCAAGGCGTCAACCTCTTGCTCACTGGCGTTGACCAGGTTGAAAACAATATTCAAATGGCTCGCAGAAACGCACGAAACAACAAACTTGAAGCCGAATTTATCTGCGACGATGCTACACGCTACATGCAAGCTCTGGCAAAAGACGGTCAGAACTTTGACGTCATTATTCTTGATCCGCCTCGTGCAGGTTCAACGCCCGCCTTCCTTAAGGCAACAGCTCAGCTGGCCCAAAAGAAAATCGTGTACGTGAGCTGCAACGTTGTGACGCAGGCCAGAGACCTCAAAGTTCTTCTCGACAGCGGATTTGCCATTGAGCGCGTGACGCCAGTGGACATGTTCCCTCACACCAAGCACGTTGAGTGCGTTGTGGCGCTTTCTCGGGCTTAGATCAGCGTAACAAATTGAATTGAGCAGCTATGAAAACGGTAGAATTTGGAAAACAACATAACGACGTAATCATGCTGCTTCACGGCGGCGGTTTGTCTTGGTGGAATTATAAAGCCGAGGCTGAACTGCTGAAAGATCAATATCACGTTGTGCTGCCAATCCTTGACGGACATGCAGGTAGTGACAGTGATTTTATAAGTATTGAGGAAAACGCAAGTCAGCTCATTTCTTTTATCGATAAAGAATTTGGAGGCTCAGTTCTCCTTATTGGAGGGCTATCCCTTGGCGCACAGATTTTAGTAGAAATGCTGACGCAACGAAACTCAATTTGTCAAAACGCCATCATTGAAAGCGCATCTGTTATTCCATCCAAGCTGACAAATGCCTTGATTAAACCAATGTTTTCTCTGAGTTATGGCTTAGTAAAAATGAAGTATTTTGCTCAAATGCAATTTGACTATCTTCATATTCGTAAAGATTTATTTGAAGACTATTATCGGGACACGTCACAAATCTCAAAAGAGAACATGATCGCATTCTTGGAAGCAAATACATCCTATGAGATAAAACCCAACCTTCAAGATGTCCACGCCAACATCCATATACTTGTCGGCGAAAAAGAACAGAAAAAGATGATCTGTTCAGCAGAACAATTGCACAAGGTACTGCCTGGTAGTGTTCTTGAAATAAAGAAAGACTTATATCATGGCGAGTATTCCATCAATTACCCCGAAGAGTATACAAAAGAGCTTTTAGACATGATTGCTACATATTAAATAAATCAGCGTGACTTCCCGTACGAGAAGCAACAAGTATAAGCTCGTCTTTATGAATAGCATAAATCAAAAGCCAGTCTGGTCGAATATGGCATTCTCTAAACCCTTGGTAGGGTCCAGTAAGAGCGTGGTCTTTGTGTTTTAGGTCTAAAGTTTCCCCGGCGCAGAGTTTGTCAAGCACCTCTTGAAGTGGAGATATATCAAGACCTCGCTTTTTAATGCGCTTGTAATCCTTCCGAAACTTAGAAGTTGCTTGAAGTTTAAGCATATAACTTAAACCCCTGCGTTAAGATCTTTAAACAGCTCATCTGTGGTGTTGTAGGATGTTGCTTGAATTTTACCTGACATGATATCGCGTGCTTCGTCCATAGCAGCCAGTGTTTCAGCATTAAACTTTGGGATTTCCACTTTAAAAGGAAGGCCGCCGTGCAAAACGCACTGGCGTAAGAAGATGTTCACAGCACTTGACATATCGATGCCGAGCTTTTTAAACAGTTCATTTGCTTCTGTTTTGACATTGCTATCGATGCGAATTTGAGTAGGACTTGTTGCCATAGTATCAGCTCCTTTTTAAGCGATTCTGATACAAATGGTATACGTTGTCAAGCAAATAGCAGATTAGTTTTGAATTTGTTTTATTTGTCCGACGTTATTTTTCCCTTGAATTCTCAAAGCAAGTGCAACGTTTAATGATGGTAGACTTCTCAAAGACACTTCCAACTCAGGAGCTCCTGTGATTATTAAAAACGAAATACCTCTTTTAGAATATGACGATGCCTCCCCAGAGGTCATTTCAGCAGATCACGAATGGACCGCAGGCCAGCTGCCAGAAAAGTGCCTCTTTGCATTTCTCGGAGACGTTGTCCATGATTACGCCAACCAGCACGGAGCAGAAGTCGTAGAAACAATCGTGACCGTTTCTCGAGACATTAAAGTCTACGTTTTAGATTCATATGGCGAGAAAATCTGTTTAGTTCAATCCCCTACTGGATCTGCTTCATCCACACAGGTAATGGACATACTGGTTACCTGTGGATGTAAGAAAATAATTGCAGTTGGTTCATGCGGCGTTCTAAAAGAGATACAAGAAAATGCCTTTCTCGTCCCAACCAAAGCTCTTAGGGCGGAAGGGACGTCCTATCACTATCTTCCAGCATCAAGATATATAGAGCTCGACGAAGATCCAATTTCTGTCATAGAAGAGACCTTCAAAAAAGACGGCCTCTCTTTTGAAACGTGCACCACCTGGTCTACTGACGGTTTCTTCCGTGAGACAAAGGAAATGGTTGAGTATCGCCTGCAAGAAGGATGCTCAGTTGTAGAAATGGAATGCTCGGCACTAGCCGCCTGCTGCAGAAAACGAGGAGCTCAGTTTGGACAGTTCCTTTTTACGGCAGACTCTTTGGCAAACGTTCATGAATATGACGAGAGGGACTTTGGTAAAGATTCGCATGAAAAGGCGCTGCTTCTTGGCCTGGAAATACTCAGAAACTATTCCTAAACCATTACTGGATACCTGCGCTTACTGCGTTTCGTAAAATTTAAGCGTACAATTGTTGATGTGCACTACTTAGCTTTTCATCAGAGCATTTTACAAATTGTGAGGCTCATATGAAAGTACAGCAGCTCATCAAAGATACGTGCGCGATAGCCGCCGAGGACCTCGGCAAAGCAAAAGCAGATCAGATTGCACAGGCAGCTCAAACGCGATTCGAGGCGCTCTGTACAGAAAATGCATCCGATTCCAAAGAACTCCGTGCTCACTCTTTCAAACGCATTTACCCTGGTATTGCAGTCTATGAAGCTCTACGCGTAGAGGGCATCCCACAAGAAAAGGCCGTCTGGTATATTCGCGAATATTTCCAGCGCTTTGCTGCCAAACGAGTCCCACTCTTCCAATGGGCCATCAAAACGTTTGGCCTTGCACGCAAGTTTCCTCGCCTCTTTAAATCAGGTATCGAGAAAAGCTGCACATCAAATGCTGGATTTGCCTTTGAATATCCAGAAAGTCATGGTAACGAAGCGCGCCTTAACATTATAAGCTGCCCCTACTATGAGATAACCAAAAAATATGGCTGCCCCGAAATAACCGCTGCATACTGTGATAGCGACGATGCAGGATACGGTAATTTGCATCCACAGCTTATCTGGGGCCGCACAAAAACCATAGGCCACGGTGGCGATTGTTGCGATTTTCTCTTAGAGTATAAGGAGAACTAACCGCAGGTAGACGCTGTTTGCCTGCACCGTCGCTAAAATTTTGTCATCTACATGACGTGATTTGAGCACGTTTACTAGGAGTTTTTTATGCAAGAAAATCGTATGTTTTCCGACGTCAAGCAGGCAAAGAGACTAACTCCAGCTTGGCTTAGTCCCTTTTTAGCCGTTTTCTTGTTGGTCGTTGGGCAAATTATTGGCGCCATTGTAATGACCATCTCAGCAGCACTTATTATTGCCCCTTACTACATGGCGCACCCAGATCTTCCAGATCGCCTTTCCGATTCCCTCAATCTGAGAGAGATTTTTGGAGACTACTATCTTCTGGTAACGCTTCTTTCCTTTGTCTTTATTGCAGGTCTCTTTTTCCTGTGGGTAAAACTCTTTGAAAAACGTCCGATTGCTACCCTAGGATTTTACAAAGACAACTGGAAGAAAGAGCTGTTCAAAGGCTTTGGTCTAGGAATTCTTCTCTTCTCTGTTGTGATGTTGATCCTCATTTTGACCGGATCTTATCAATTAGTTGGCACTACTTTTACGCCTTATGCATTCGGCTTTGTTCTTCTCACTATTCCGTTTTGGCTGATTCAGGGCGGAACAGAAGAACTTATCACGAGGGGCTGGCTTCTTCCTGTCATGGCAGAGAAGTCCAACAAAATTATTGCAATCGTGGTTTCGAGCAGTCTATTTGGTCTTCTCCATATGTTTAACAGCGGCTTTACCATGCAGTCTCTGATTGACCTGATTCTTTTTGGCATCTTAGAGACGTTCTATATCATCAAAACTGACAATCTCTGGGGAGCCGCTGGCATTCACGGAGCCTGGAACTTTGCTCAGGGCAACATCTTTGGAGTTCTGGTAAGCGGTAGCACTACAGGCAGTTCTTTGCTGCAGTTTGCCCCTGGCAGTGGCCCGGATTGGCTTACCGGCGGTAGCTTTGGCGCAGAAGGTTCCATCGTTTGCACGCTTGTTATGCTGGTAACTATCCTGATTCTTGCCTATCAGCTCAGGAAATCTGGCAAGCTCTTTACAAAGAAGCCTACCGAGAAACCCGGTGAGCCCACAAACGCTTCTTCATAACTAACCAAATTTCATTAAATTCTAATTTCATAGATAGTTTGATTTTCTTGTCACCTCCTCCTTATAATTAAAATAACAAAGGAGGAGGTGTTTTATGTCAAAGAAACAAATCAATCTATTTGTAGGCTCTATCGGAGCTTTTATCGGAGTATTTGTTTTTATCGCTTATATTCCACAAATTATTGCAAATCTACAGGGAGTAAAGGCTCAACCTTTTCAGCCACTATTTGCAGCAGTTTCTTGTCTCATTTGGGTCATTTATGGTTGGACTAAAGAGCCTAAAAAGGACTGGATTCTCATTATTCCAAATACTGCTGGTGTAATTTTAGGCGGATTAACATTCCTCACCGCTTTATAGTGATTAAGCAGCAAGTTTAATTTAGAAATCCGACAGCACCTAATGGTGTTGTCGGATTTTAATTAACACGCATCTCACCTCTGTAGCCATTCTTGACACTTTTTTCGTTCTACATCATAAACAAACTCAACAAACTAATTCTTAGACGTCCATTCCCAGAAAGCCAATCTGTCGCAGCGCCTCATACAGCACAATGGCGGCAGCATTTGAAACGTTTAGCGCACTGACCGAGAACTCGTTAGGATCGATAAAGTTTCCGCAGATATCCTGCTGCAAAAGCGCTGGGTGAGCATACTGGTCATCGCCATCAAGCGCATCGTGCTTTTGGCTCCAGTCCTCGCGATTGACCAGGCTGGCAGAATCTTGCAGCATTGGGATTCTCTCGCACTCGTCAGCATGCTGTGCCAGAAGCTCCTCGGATAATCCCAGGCTTTCCTTACCAAAGATAAGGTAATCCCCATCGCAATACGTTGCCTGCGTATAGGTCTTTTTAGCTTTCTTAGTCAGAAAATGTAGCGGGGATCTACTGGCCGTAAAAACACCGTTGGAAGCGGTGTCTGCAGCGGCAACAGCGTCGTGTGCAGCGTCCGCAGCAGGTGCGCCAGATGCTTGGGTTAGACCGTTCTTCTCCAGAAATTGATCCCAGTTATCGTAGACAGAAACATTAAGGCTTTGCCAATAAGCCATACCTGCTCGTTTGAGGCTTTTGTCATCAAGCGAGAAACCCAACGGGCCCACCAAATGCAGATGAGTTCCACTAACCACGCAGGTACGACCAATGTTTCCCGTGTTTGCGGGAATCTCGGGCTCTACCAGTACAACGTTAAGCATAGGTTATGCCAGAACAAAGCTAGTCAGAAAAGCAATAAGTCCGCCAAGTGCCATAGTGGCTGGCAGCGTCACAAACCAAGCGGCAATAATCTTGCGCGCAACACCCCAACGCACGGAGCTGCGACGGCGAGCAGATCCTGCACCCATGATGGATGTGGTGATGACCTGTGTAGTGGAAACTGGTGCTCCAAGTGCAGTCATAATCTCAATTGCAACGGTAGAACTTGTTTCGGCGACAAAGCCAATAACTGGCGTGAGCTTGGTAACGCCATCGCCAACGGTACGCATAATGCGGCCGCCGCCAATGGACGTGCCCAGTGCCATAGTTGTAGCGCAGAGAAGCTTGACCCACAGAGGAATGCCGTTAGAAGGGTCGTGAAGACCGGCGGTTACCAGCGCGAACGTGATGATTCCCATAGTCTTCTGAGCGTCATTATTAC
>JABZGZ010000045.1 GCA_015259105.1 Atopobium sp.
TACACATCAAATGAAGATAATCTGCACGTTTGAGGTATTTTCAGCGTCATGTATACGTCTTTTTGACAGATTATCTGACATAGGTGTGTTTTGAACTGCCTCCTATTTCTGGTGTCCAAGAAATGGGAGGCAGTTCATCGAGAAGGACTTTTTTGTTGTAACAAAAAAGGTACGCTAAGCGTCGAGCTTACTCTGATGCAGCTCAACAAACCTCTGCAGCTTTTGAACAACCTGTGGCGTGAGTATGTCCTTTTTAACCTGCCAAGACCAATTTCCTTCAGCTTTACCAGGAATATTCATGCGAGCATCATCAGAAAGGCCCAGGACATCCTGAAGTGGAAGGATAACCACTGCATTAGAAGTGCTAACTACTTGCTCCATAAGGTGGTCGAAAATCTGGTGTGATTCATCAGTTGCCTGACCGCCTGTAAAGCGAGTTTCCACAAAACCCATAAGCGTTTGCGTATCATGCGTGCCGCTGTACACAATAGACTCCTGAGCTGGCGCAAAAGAGTATCTACAGTCTCCATCAGCAAACTGAATGACGCTCATGCCCGGAAATCCCGTCTGAGAAAGCAGCGCTCGGACCGCAGGAGTAATCGCTCCTAAATCCTCTGCAATAAAAGGAAGTGGGCCAAGCTGCTTATAAGCAACATCAAACAGCTCCAGGCCGGGACCAAACTTGAATGAGCCCTCGGCAGCAGTCTTTCCCTGCTCAATAGCATAGTAAGACGTAAAGCCAATAAAGTGATCTAGCCTTGTATAGTCATACAGATAGAAGGATCTGCGGAAACGTTCAATCCACCAACGGTATCCTTCGTCTTTATGAGCCTGCCAGGTATACGTTGGATTGCCCCACAGTTGGCCATCTTGAGAAAACGCGTCAGCAGGAGCGCCGGCCTGAAGCTCTGTATGTCCAGCAGCATCAAGGGCAAAAAGCTCTGGATGTGCCCAAACATCAGCGGAATCCTCTGAAACAAACATAGGCATATCGCCAATAATCTGAATGCCTTTAGCACGGGCCTCCGCTAATGTCTGACTCCAAATTACGTCAAAAGCAAATTGCTGCTTTCGGTGAAGTTCGATTGCCTGAGCAAGTTCAGGACACTCAAGAAGCTCTTTCGACCAGCTGCGATATTGCTCAGGCCACTCCTGCCATACTTCCTCTCCCAGCAGGTCTTTAATAGCTCGAAATACTGCATACGAATCAAGCCAATACGAGTTTCTCTCGCAGAACTCCTGGTACTCAGCAGCTCGCCTGCTCTGAGGATCATCGCACTCAGAAATGACTTTCTCCATTGCAGTTTGGTCAAGCAGATTGATGTTTCCTGCAAAAGCAGAAATTCCCGCATATGGAGAGCCGTATTCATCGGTTGGGCTGACAGGTAAAATCTGCCAATACCTCTGGCCAGATTTGGCGAGAAAATCGATGAACTCGGAAGTCTTGCGACCAATAACACCAGTCTTCTGACCTGGCGTAATTGCGGAGTCCTCATCGGCAGGTAGAGAAGTTATATGAGCAAGCACTCCCATACCAGGCTCAAGGGGCTTTTGTAACCTATAAGCTGGCTGCACGTTTAAGACAGTGCATCCAAGCTGCCACAAAAAGACCTCTGCTTTGCCGTCCTTAACGGGGACTGCTTGGCCGCTAATAACGTCAATAACCTGCATATTTTGAGGTAAAGAAACATATACTGTTTTAGCATCTGAGCGACTCTTATTTACCAGAACACAAATGCCAGAAGCGGCTTTGCCCTGCTGTTCTTGCTGCTCATCTTTTTGAAGAGGCTTACGCCAAAATGCCAGAACATCATCAGATCCACATTCTGGGACAAATGGCTCAAACGAACCATCTACCAGTAGTGGCAGCGTTTTTCTGAGCGCGATGGCATTGCGATACATATGCAGGTAATCCAAGTCAGCACGAGGACTGCTTTCAGGCCATGGCATAGTTGCGCGATTTGTCGGATCAACAAATCCCTCAACACCCATTTCATCGCCGTAATAGATAGACGGAACACCCGGAAGCGTCATCTGAAGCACAGCTGTCTGCCACATACGAGCCTTAGAAAGACCTCGCTGATCAGCAGAAAGTCTATACATTACCTGCTCTTGAGCAGAAAGAGCATCAGGAGCAGGAGCTCCAGCAACTACGTTAATCAGTCGCTCTTTATCATGTGTTCCAAACACATTCAAGCAAGAATAAAACGCTTCGTGAGGATAGTTTTCCCAAAGCTCCTCAAGAGCTAAAGCAGTCGACTCAGCGCCAGTTTCATTCATCAAAAATGAAAGAATAGATTTGCGCAGAGGGTAATTCATAGGACCGTCAAGCTCGGAGCCCTCAAGATACTGTCTGAGTTTTCCATACGCTCGCTTATTGCTTGCGTCCTCCCAGACCTCTCCAATAATGACCGCATCACTACGCTCTGCAAGTGCAGCAGCACGAATCTTCTGAATAAATGAATCGGAAATTTCATCTGCAACGTCTAAGCGCCAACCGCGAGCACCTCGGCGCAGCCACGTTCTAATAACGCCATTCTCGCCACAAATAAACTCCTGATAATCAGGGTTATCAGAGACAATCGTCGGAAGAGCATCGACACCCCACCAGCTCTCGTACGTTCCATCCTCATGGAAGGTAAACCAGTCGTCATAAGCTGATCCAGCCTGCTGAACTGCTCCTGGTTCAGAGTAGTTAGAAAATTTATTAAAGTATTTTGAATCAGCGCCACAGTGGTTGAAAACGCCATCCAAAATAATGGAAATACCGTGCTCAGCAGCTTTTGCGCAGAGGCGCTCAAAATCTTCTACAGTGCCCAAAACGGGATCTACTTCCAAATAATCCGCAATATCGTAGCGATGATTGCTGGAAGCAGCATAGATTGGATTCAAATAAAGCGCAGTTATTCCAAGGTTTTCCAAGTAGGAAAGCTTCTCTTCAATACCAGCCAAAGAACCGCCGTAGAAATCCCACTCAGTTATGCGGCCATTAGCATCTTTTTGATACTCAGGAGTCTTCTCCCAGTCTTCCACCAGCTGGCGAGAAACCCCATTTCTTGGAACAGCCAGCGCCTGCTTGGTACGCTCGTGCCAGTTTGCATCTCGTGCAAACCTGTCGGGGAAAATCTGGTAGACAACTCCCCCTTTGTACCAGCTGGGATCCTCTACACCCGCAAAGCTACCACGAGGCTCATAGCAAGTAATCTGAAATGATGGTGGCTCGCCATAGGCAAAGCTACCAACACCGGTACATCTATTTTCTTGAGCACCATATGACCAAACTGCTCCGTCAGAAGCCTGAAGCTCAAAACGATACCAAATAAGGCCCGTAGCAGCTGGTTTAACAATTGTCTCAAAGCACTGCGCATAGTCAGGTACACCAGTCGGAAGCGCGCCAGCAAAATCACTCTTTTGCATCACAACGCGTTTCTCGCCAGACAGAGCTTGGGCCTCTGGAGACGATTCAGGGTCATACTCTTGCCAGAGACGAAGCGTTACTGATTGAACATCATCGTCCCAAGCAAATAGTCTGATTGTTGCTGAAGTACCTAGTTCTACCGCGCCTTTTGGATCTCTACAAACAATGTTTGAGGTGTTGTGAAAAGCCTGCATTCTTACCAATCTCGACGACGTACATACCTGATAATCTCAGGGTGTAGTAAATGATACACGTCAAGATATTCATTTGCAGCGTTATGCCAACTAAAGTCCTCTGTCATCGCCTGTTTTACAAGATTTGCCCACGCTTGTTTATCATTTCTATACACATCGGCGGCGTACAGAATAATATCTGCCATTTCATCTGCGTTTTGATTGGCAAAACTAAAACCGGTTCCTTCTCCCGTAAACTGGTTGTACGGTTTTACAGAATCTGCCAGACCGCCCGTCTCGCGAACAACAGGAAGCGTGCCATAACGCATAGAAATCATCTGAGAAAGGCCGCAAGGCTCAAACTCTGAGGGCATCAAGAATATATCTGCACCTGCATACATGCGGTGAGAAAGCGCAATATCAAACTCAATACGTGCAGACATACGATTGCCATAGTGCCCATCAAAGAAGCGCATAGCATCTTCTTGTTCAGCGTCACCAGTTCCTAGAACAGCAACCTCAATACCTGCACAAATAAGACGGTCCATCGCATAGCGAATCAGGCCCAAACCTTTCTGGTTAGTCAGGCGCGTAACCATTACCGCAAGAGGTACATCTGGATTTACCTCAAGACCCAGCTCTTCTTGCAATTGACGCTTACACTCAGCCTTACCTTCCATATGACGTGCCGAGAAGTTCTGTGGAATATAAGAATCGCTTGCAGGCGACCACGCACCAATATCAATGCCGTTCAGAATTCCGCGCAGAACGCTTTGACGGCGGCGGAAGATGTCATCCATGCCCTCACCGAAGTGCTCTGTCTGCAGCTCACGAGCATACGTTGGGCTCACGGTGAGCAGATAATCAGAGTAGCAAAGCGCACCCTTCATAAAGTTGATAGAGCTTGCGTCACATCTCAGTTGATCAACCGCAGCTGGAATATCAGCAAGGCCAAGCACGTCGCTCAGCATCTTGTCAGTAAACTGGCCTTGGAACTTGACGTTATGAATGGAGAAGACCGTCTTAACGTTGTGGACCTCAGGGACGCCCTGATACTGCTCACGCAGAAATACGGGTGCCAGTGCCGTTTGCCAGTCATTGCAGTGCAGAACGTCGCAGGAGAGCTCTGGGACGTGTGCAATCAGCTCACACAGAGCCTTGGAGAAGAATGCATAGCGCTCTCCATCATCAAAGTAGCCATAAAGGCCATCACGAGCAAAGTAAGACTCGTTATCTACAAAGTAAAAATCAACGCCTTCATGAACCAGATGCCACAGCCCACAATACTCAAAGCGCCACGAAAGAGGCACCTGAAGCTCATAGACCTTTTTCATCTTTTGTTTCCACTCGGGCTTAATAGAGCTGTAGAGTGGCGAGATAACCGCCACTCTTGCTCCTACTTTTTTAAGTGCTTGTGGCAATGAGCCCGAAACATCTCCAAGACCACCCGACTTGGAAAAAGGCGCTACCTCTGAAGTTGCATAAACAACGCGAAGTTTGCGACGCTTGGAGACTTGGGACATTGTTACGCCACCCTCTTATTGTTTTTACGCTGAATAAGAATTTCTTCGCTGGTACCACGAAGCTCAGTACCCGCAGGAATAACGTTAGAGCGATCCACAATAGCGTGCTCGACTACAGAGCCTTCCTTAACAATGCAGCCCTCCATCACAATGGAATCACGAACAATAGCACCGCGCTCAATAATGACGTTACGGCCAAGGATGGAACCAGTAACCGTTCCGCGAATGCGGCAGCCTGCAGAAATAGTGGAGTTACTTACCTTTGAGCCAATCTCAAATTTTGCAGGAGCAGTATCGTGTGCCTTTGTCTTGATGGAGCGCTCTGGAGTAAAGAGTTCATTTGCTGGCATGGGGTTCAAAAGCTCCATGTTAGCCCGATAATAAGAGTTCTTTGAGAAGATAGATGCTACATGACCTTCAAAGTGGAAGGTGCGAACCTTGACGCGGTTATAGTCAGCGTGGAGTGCCTCAAAAAGATCAAGATAATCAGTAGCTCTATACCAATCAAGCATGTCAATAAGCAGGTCGCGCTTGATAATAAAGCAGTCGAGAGAAGCCTCGTCTCCGCGCTGAACACCATTGTGCGTTTTAACTACACGGTCACCGTCAAGCTCAACACCAACAACGTCTCTATCGTTATAACGAGTGGTGTAGGTCATCATAGTGATGTCTGCATCGGACTCAAGGTGCTGGTCAAGCAGCTCGGTAAGATCAGAGTTGAAAACAAAATTTGAAGTGGACAACAGAACATACTCTGCATCAGTTCTCTCAAGATATGGCTTGTTGGAAATCAGATCTCTGAGCAGGAAACGAGCTCCTGCGTGGGAGGTACCAAAAGCAGATCCAGGCAGAATAAATAAACCACCGCTCTTACGGTCCAAGTTCCAGTCTTTGCCAGAGCCAAGATGATCGATAAGCGAGCGATAGTTAAAGGGCATGATTACGCCAACGGTACTAATGTCCGAATTAACCATATTTGAAAGAGGAAAATCTACCAAGCGATATCTTCCCAAGAAAGGCATGGATGCAATTGGGCGTACATCATTGGCGATTTCCATGTTAGTAGACGCATAATTGCAGGTAATAAGACCAATTACTCTATTCATTAGTGCTCACCTCTTTCAACCACTACATCATTTCCAACAACAGCAATCTCCTTGTTCAAATCAGAGCTACCAATATGGACGTTCTTCTCGACCACAGCGTTCTCGCCAAGAATTGCACGAATAACCACCGCACCAGGTTTAACTTCTGCACCAGGAAGAAGTACGGAGTCAATAACGCGAGCTCCCTCACCAATAACGGCATCGGTAGACAAAATTGAATGGCGAGAATAACCAAAGATCTGGCATCCGTTGCTTACCAGACAGTCGTCTACCTCGCCAAAAGCGCCAATGTACGCTGGTGGACGGGTGGAAGCATTGGACAAAATAGGGAACTTATCCGAGAAGATATCAAACTTAGGCTCAGAGCCAAGTAGATCCATGCTGGTCTCGTGATAACTTGCAATGGTGCCTACATCGCGCCAGAAACCCTCAAAGCGATAGGCAAAAAGACGTTTACCATCATCAAGCAACGTCGGAATAATATCGCCGCCAAAGTCATGAGAAGATTCAGGATTCTTTGCGTCCTCACGCAAGGTCTCAAGAAGCAGGTCTGTGCTAAAGATATAGATTCCCATGGACGCCAGGTTGGATTCTGGCTCTTTGGGTTTCTCGGAAAACTTGGTGATTCTATCCTCATCATCAATAGACATGATGCCGAAGCGAGAAGTCTCTTCCCAAGGAACAGGCATAACAGCAATGGTGAGGTCTGCGTTGTTCTTCTTATGGCAGGCGAGCATCTCGCCGTAGTCCATACGGTAAAGCTGATCGCCAGAGAGAATTAGTACGTAATCAGGATTATTCTGCTCAATGTAACCAATATTCTGAGTGACGGCATCTGCGGTTCCCGCATACCATGCACCACCAGACTGGGTAGCAAATGGAGGCAGAATAGAAATTCCGCCACCGCGCTCATCAAGGTCCCAAGCACTACCTGATCCCACGTAAGAGTGAAGCAAATACGGACGGTACTGTGTCAAAACACCTACCGTAGAAATTCCTGAATTTGCGCAGTTGGATAACGCAAAGTCAATAATGCGGAACTTGCCACCAAATGAGACGGCAGGTTTAGCTACTTTTGAGGTCAAAGCACCTAAGCGGCTTCCCTGTCCTCCTGCAAGTAGCATTGCAAGACATTCCCTTTTGCTCATATCCAAATCTCCTCTCTCCCCAACAGAGGTCAATATTCTCAACGCCCTACGACGATTGAACCTAAACGCAGATCCTTACACGTGCCAAATATCTTCCATATACTCCCTGATAGTTCTATCAGCAGAGAAGAAACCAGAGTTTGCAGTATTGTGAAGTGCGCGAGCATTCCAGCTACGACGATCTGCATAGGACTGAGTAAGCTCTTCCCATGCCTTCACATAGGCATCAAAGTCAATAAGCACCAGGTCAGGATCATTGTTGATCAGCAGATAGTCACGAATTGACTCAAAGTTGCCAGAGAGTCGGCTCAAAGAACCATCGGTCAGCATATTTACAATACGAGCCAGCGTTGGGTTCTGGTTAAGCAGGTTTTGTGCAAAGTAGGTGCCGGAAGCATATACCTGCTGGACCTCGTCTGCACGAAGACCAAAAATCTTGATGTTCTCTGGTCCTGCAAGCTCAGAGATCTCAATATTTGAACCGTCATATGTTCCAAGTGTCAGAGCCGCATTCATCATAAGCTTCATGTTTGAGGTACCAGAAGCCTCTGCACCAGCAACTGAAATCTGCTCTGAAATATCAGATGCAGCATAGATAAGCTGTGCATTTGAAACAGCAAAGTTTGGAATAAAGACAACCTTCAGACGACCCTCAATGCGCTCGTCGTTGTTAACCACGTCTGCAACGGAGTGAATAAGTCGAATGACTTCCTTTGCAAAGGTATAGCTCTGAGCAGCCTTGCCCGAGAAAATAAAGGTTGTTGGAGCTGGCTTATAGCTTGGATCATCAAGCATGCGGTTGTAGAGATACAAAATCTTAAAGACATTAAGCAGCTGACGCTTATATGCATGGAAGCGTTTTACCTGCGTATCAAAGATGGTATTGGTATCCATCTCAACACCAGTTGTCTTCTTGACGTATGCAGCAAGACGCTCTTTTTCTTCTCTCTTTGCAGCATCCATCTTGTCCAAGAACTCAGCATTGTTCTCAAAAGCAGAAAGCTTCTGAAGTTCATTGGCATCATCAAGCCAGCCGGTACCGATAGCCTCAGTAATAAGCTTTGCATAAGCGGTATTAGCCTGTGCCAAGAAACGACGGTGGCAGATGCCGTTAGTCTTGTTATTAAAGATTTCTGGACGAAGCTTGTAGAAATCCTTCAAAACACTCTGCTTCAAAATGTTTGTGTGCAGGTCAGAGACACCATTGACCGAGTGGCTAAACAGAATAGAGAGGTTAGCCATACGAACGGTGTTATCCCACAGAACAGCTGTTGAGGCGAGAAGATCGGTGTTGCCGTTAGAGTCAGCAAGCAGCTGCTCCTTATAGAGGCGATCAACCTCATCAATAAACATATACAGGCGGGGAAGCAGCTCACGGAAGGTGTTGATAGGCCACTTCTCAAGAGCCTCAGGCATAACGGTGTGGTTGGTATAAGAGATTGCGTTTCTCGCAATATCAAATGCCTCGTTAAAGTCAACGCCATGGTCATCGACAAGCAGACGCATAAGCTCTGGTCCGCACATTGCTGGGTGCGTATCGTTAGTGTGGATGCAGACGTGATCTGCAAAGTGGTCCCAATCCTCACCGTACTTATCCTTGTAAGCACGAAGAATGGTCTGAAGACCAGCGGAAACAAACAAGTACTCCTGCTTTAAGCGAAGAATACGTCCGTGCTCGCCAGAGTCATTTGGATACAGGATGGTTGAGATTGCCTCAACGTCAGAGCGGAACTTATTAGCGCGTGCATAATCGCCAGCGTTAAAGGCATCTAGATCAAAGTCTTCCTCAGCTGGCTCTGCAGACCAAAGACGCAGCTTATTTACAGTCTTTGCACCATAGCCAACAATAGGCACATCGTAAGGAACGGCCCTTACTACCTGGCCACCCTCTTGCGAGAACCAGAAGTTGCCATTCTCGTCCTCATGCCTTACAACTGTGCCACCAAAGCGCACTAGTACGCTGGAATCGTCTTTTCTGACTTCCCAAGGATATCCATTTGCCAGCCAGTTATCGGTACGCTCTACCTGTCGTCCATCCTTAATTTCCTGACGGAAGAGGCCATAGCGGTATCTCATGCCATTACCAAAGCCAGCCATTCCCTCGTGTGCCATGGAGTCCAGGAAGCACGCGGCAAGCCTACCCAGACCACCATTGCCAAGGCCAGGGTCTACCTCCTGAGCGGCAAGCTCATGAAGAGAGGTACCCATCTCTTTAAGGCCCTCTGCAACAACGTCGGTAATACCAAGATTGAGCAGGTAATTCTCAAGCAGTGGTCCTAGAAGGAACTCAAGGGAGAAGTAATAGACCTGCTTGTTTGCATGAATATAGGAGGTTGACTGAATTTCTCGCGCCTTTTCTGCAATGAGGTGAGCAAGAACGTTATAGCGCTCCTGATCAGTGCACTCTCCATAGTATTTGCCAAGAATCTTGATGAACTTATCGCGATACTGCTCTTCAAAATCTTGTTTATCGGTAAAAATGTTTTGTCCGTTATTTACGGCCATGCTTCCCCCTCTTTGGAAGTTCTTTCTCAAACGCTAAAACAATGCCACCAAGCGGAGGAACAGACAGTTCTACCGAATAATCTCTTCCATTCCATGCCACTGGCTTGGTGGAAAGTTTCTTAGTATTCACAATACCCGAACCGCCAAACTCTTTTGCGTCGGAATTGAACACTTCTTTCCACACACCTGCAGAAGGCATGCCTAAACGGAAGTTCTGATGGGTTGCAACGTCAAAATTGATGAGAATAACCAGGTCCTCGGAAGGCTTTCTTCCGTGACGAACAAACGAGATGATTGATTGCTCATTATTGTCTGCGTCAATCCAATCAAATCCACGGTTGTCGTAGGCATGCTGCCAAAGTCCTGGATGATTCTTATAGAAATGATTAAGGGCCTTAATAAATGCCTGCTGATGAGCGTGAGTTGGATACTCCTCAGTCAAGTAATACTCAATACCCTCGTAGTAGCGCCACTCAATAAACTGCGCAATCTCGTTGCCCATAAAGTTGAGCTTAGCGCCCGGATGAGTCATCTGATGAAGCGCCAAAGCCCTCATGCCAGCAAACTGTCTCCACCAATCTCCCGGCATGCGCTGAATAAGACTGCACTTACCATGAACAACCTCGTCATGGCTCAGTGGCAGTACAAAGTTCTCATTGAACTGATACATGCTGGAGAAGGTCAGAAGACGGTGGTTACCTGGTCTATAAGGGAAATCAGTCTGACAATAGTGCAGCGTATCATTCATCCAGCCCATGTCCCACTTAAGGTTAAAGCCAAGTCCTCCAACCTCAGGAGGATAGGTAACTAGCGGCCACGCTGTGGACTCTTCTGCAATCATCAAAATATCGGGATGTTCTTTTTGAGCAGTCTCGTTGCAGAGACGCAAGAAAGCGCTTGCATCCAAATCTTCCTCTGTGCCCTTATGGTTAAAGCGCTTCTGAGAAGGATCGTCGATACCAAAATTCAAATACAGCATGCTACTGACA
>JABZGZ010000046.1 GCA_015259105.1 Atopobium sp.
CTCTGATGATGAGCGCTTGATAGAGCCCGCTACTCCATCCGGAGACGGAACGTTCCGCGGATGGAAAACTTCTTCGGGATCTACTTTTACTGACTTTGGTAAGACTGCCGCAGAGCTTAACGGCGCTGCCCTTGATGCTGCGGCTGAAGCATCCCCGGTTGATTTGTATGCATATTTCACTGCATCCAATCGCCATGTCGTTTACTTCATGTCTGTTACCGATTCAAACCGCGTGCTCAGTGCGGTGACGTATGCGGATGGCGACACCATTCAAGGTAGCAGCATTCTTCCGCTCGTAAACACCGGCAATCCTGAAACGCAGGCCGTGGGCTGGTCTCGCACAAAAGGAGCAACCCAGCCGGATGCAAGTCTCGGTACCGTCAATGGTCAGGATGTCTATCTTTGGCCTGTTGTCAAAGCCGGACATAGCATCACCTTTGATAGCGCCGGCGGATCTTCCGTAGCCACCGAGTATGTTGATACTGACGATGTAACCGTTGCGCCGAGTAATCCAACAAGAACCGGATATACTTTTGCAGGTTGGAAGACTTCCGATGGTGCAGCCTTCACTTTTGGCTCAAAACTTACCCAATCTATCCGCCTTACCGCTTCATGGACGCCGAACGCCAATACGGTCTATCATGTGAACTACTGGGTGCAGAAACCTACTGATCCTTATAATGCGGCTTCAGCCGACAAGACCTATGCTTTATATACCGTCCAAGGTTATACGGCCGCTACCGACGCTACCATTTCTCCTGCAACTACAGATGTTGCATCAAAAATTGCCGCTATCAATGGCCAGTACTACGGTCATTTGCTCCTTGACACCGAACGGAGCGACAGCTCGGCTACGGTTTCCGCAGATGGTAGCACAACGCTAAACGTGTATCTTGATCGCACGCTGGTACGTGTTAATTTTTACAATAGCAAGACTGACTATACCAATGACACCGATAAAACAGGGGTTGAAAACTACTCAGGCAATGCTGCCCATACGTTCTTAGGGCTCTACGGCGCAACATTTACGCCTATTGAACCTGAAGCAGGGTATCGCTGGGATGACGGTAATCTTTGGTATGCCAAGAGTCCTTCTAGCTTTAATTCACCAGGCAGCAGAAATCGCACGGCAAGCCGTTTTAATTTTTATCCTAATAAGGTAAATCTGACCAAAGACTTTGCCATATTTACTGACAATGCAGACGGGAACGGCTACAGTGCATATACTGCTTCTTGGATACCTGCCGATGGAACATTTAGTTTCAGTACAAACCTGGCAATGTTTTCTTACGTCAAGTACGGCTATTACACGCCTACCGGAACTCCTAAAGATCCGAAAGATCTAAACCTTGATACCGACGTTACTCAGTGGTTTGATATTTCTAAGGGAGAAGGTCCTGCGATATATGATGCTGCCAGCGGAGACGTTGTTTTTAAGCCTCTTCCTACAAAATATCTTGTTATGGTCAGAAAGCGCATTACCTATAATCTGACTCTCAAAAACGCGGCAACTTCCGTTACCTCTGAAACCACAATCTCATCTGAACAGCGTAAATATGGAGCTTCGTTAGCCGACATCTCAAACTCAACGCCAAGTCGTCCTGCCGGATTGCCACAGTACTACCGGTTTGTCGGCTGGTATCGAAATGCTCAGTTGACCATGCCTCTCACCTCTGATAACTCCATGCCCTTAAGTGATACCTCTCTGTATGCCAAATGGGAGCCGGTACCCGTTAATGTCACGTATGTGTACAACAATGGAACACCCAACAAGACCGTGTCAGTACCCGCGCAAACAACCCTCGATGAACCAACGGGGGTAACGCGCGATGGCTATGTTCTTGTCGCATGGCTCCGAAACGATGGAAAGCCGTATCGTTTTGGAAGTCCCGTGACGGAAGACATTACCCTTACGGCAAAATGGGTTCCGATAAACCAGACCCACACCATCACCTATGATCTTGCCGGTGGTACAGGCTTTGTTTCAGATCCGATGCACTATGCCGAAGGCTCTGATATTCGTGTGCTTGATGCTTCCGGTGTGACTCCTCCTGCAGGCTCCCGTGGATTCATTTGCTGGGTTGCAAGTGACGGAACACGCTACTATCCGGGGGATTTGATTCCGATGGGAACCTCGGATATTTCCCTGCGCGCCGTGTGGGCAAACTCCAATGCCGTACGGCTTGCGTATGATCTCAACTACGAAGGCGCTCCCGGTCGTACATACTCAGATTTCGTTGAGTCAAACGATACTCTTACCATTGATGCGGCAGATCCGGTGCGAGCAGGATATCGCTTCTTAGGCTGGTCTATCTCAAAAGATGGCGGCACACTGCTCCATCGGGGCGATAAGGTGGAAGTTGACACCATAAATACAGAGGGAAATGTACTTTATGCTCAGTGGGAACGTATTGATGAGCCGACGCCTGCTGAAAATAAGACTACTTCAACAAAGGCTCCCGGTGCACTTCCCGATACGGGAGATAATTCGCCGGCCATGATTTTCTCGCTTGCTGCTACCGGTCTGCTTGTGTTTGTAGCATCTACTCTGCATCGTCGTCGCACAGAGTCTCAGGCATAGAGCCGCGATTACGATTCAGTGGTTACGGAAAAGCAGTAGTAAGAAGATAGCGATAACAGTTGAGAAGGGCACAGCAAAACGCTGTGCCCTTTTTGTGATATGTCTGTCGGCGTCTGTGTCATTGTTGTTTAGCGGTGATGATTAGTCACATTGCCTCAACTGCACATATTTTCCCTTTGCAAATGCTTGTTTCAGAGCTGTAATGCCAACGGCGAGAAGCAAGAGAGCAAACGACCATACTGTCAGAACAATAATTGCAGTCATAGGTTTCAGATTGACACCTTTTAATACTCGAAATGTTGGCCAAATCCCAAGATAACCAACAATGTTTCTTACATCAAAATATGTCATGGGAAGAAAACGAATCAGGGAGGTATTGAAATCTCTTACCGAGAAGTACCTCGGATAGAGAGGCAAATATACCAACTAAATTGCTACCAGCAGCTAAATGGGCTGCTGGTAGTTTTATGAAAGTCGTTTGCGTTCAAGGGCACGAGCAATAAGGATTTGCTTGCGCAGCTCTGGAATCTTTTTTCCGTCCATAGCAGGAGTACTAGAAAGCTTGTAAGGAATGCCCAGCTCTTCGTACTTTTTTACACCCATCACATGATAGGGAAGTACGTCTAGTCCAATAACATTATCCCAATGAGCAATAATCCTACCAACACCTGCAAGCTCATCTGCTGTATCAGTAATGCCAGGCACTACAACATGTCTGATAAGAACTTTAATACCTCTACGGTTAA
Organism: Atopobium sp.; assembly: GCA_015259105.1. Lineage (GTDB taxonomy): Bacteria > Actinomycetota > Coriobacteriia > Coriobacteriales > Atopobiaceae > Lancefieldella. Next base: position 3,328 of record JABZGZ010000046.1, read on the forward strand.
GCTCATCGCCAAACGCAAGCGGTCTTTCTGAGCCAACTTCACAAAGACTTATGTGACCCTTTGGATCAGAGTGCTTGATATCAAGGAGCACTAAATCAGTGTTATCAAGCACGCGCTCAAATTTCTCTGGAGTATCTGGATTGTATGCGACACCAGAAGAATCAAGACAAGTATGAATACGTCCACGAGGATCATTATGCGCTGCCTCAAAAAGAGCTCCAACAAACTGTGGTTGAGCAAGCGGTTCTCCGCCAGTAGCCGTAATTCCACCGTTTCTATAAAAGGCTCTATTACGGTTAAAGGTGGTAAGAATTTCTTTTACTGATTTTTCTGTTCCAATACCAAATTGCCAGGTATCTGGGTTATGACAATAGGCACAGCGCATGGGACATCCCTGGGTAAACACAACTAGGCGAGTTCCAGGACCATCTACAGTACCAAAGGTCTCAATAGAGTGGACCCGCCCACAAACTGTGAGCGGGTCATTGAGATCCATGTGAGTATCAGAACAAGACATGGACAAGAAATCCTTAGAGAGCGTCGTGGAAGGTACGAGAAATAACGTCGTCCTGCTGCTCTTTGGTAAGGGAATTGAACTTAACAGCGTAACCAGAAACGCGAATGGTCAGCTGAGGATACTTCTCTGGGTGTGCCTGAGCATCAAGAAGAGTGTCCTTAGTAAATACGTTAACGTTGAGGTGATGACCGCCCTTCTCGGCATAGCCATCAATCATGTTTACCAGGTTGTCAATCTGCTCAGAAGCTACTTCGTTGGACTGCATGTGTTTCTCCTTACGAGTTTTTTGACGAGAAGAAACGTGTAGATAGATCTTCTCGCCAGGGCTTGTTATTTACGATCCTCAGCACCTTCAGCTGCGGATGGGTCTGCCTCACAGGCGCAATCAATCTTGTTCTCAAACTGAATATCAAGATTCATATCAGAGAAGTCGATGTGCTCAAGGTCTAGCTCGCTACCGTGGAAGTAGACGTCAGAGCCCTTACCAAGAGCATTAGGAATGATTGAGAAGGTATTGGAAATACCGTCTTGTGCGTCGTTGAATGGAAGCTTAGCAACGGATGCTAGGGATGCAACAGCACCGTGAGTGTCGCGGTGGTGCATTGGGTTAGCGCCAGGAGCAAAAGGAACGCCCGCACGACGGCCATCAGGAGTGTTGCCGGTAGCCTTACCATATACGACGTTAGAGGTAATGGTCAGAATAGAAGTGGTTGGAACAGAATCACGGTAGGTGTGGTTCTGGCGAATCATGTTCATGAAGATCTCAACGATATCATGAGCAATGGTGTCAACGCGGTCATCATCGTTACCGTACTTAGGGAAGTCACCCTCAGTGATGTAATCGGTAACAAGACCAGTCTCATCGCGGACAACTCTTACCTTTGCGTACTTGATTGCAGAGAGGGAGTCAGCAACAACAGAAAGACCAGCGATGCCTGTTGCAAACCAGCGATGAACGTGCTCATCGTGTAGAGCCATCTGGATGCGCTCGTAGCTGTACTTATCGTGCATGTAGTGGATTGCGTTAAGAGCGTTGACATAAACGCCTGCAAGCCAGCGCATCATATCCATATACTTGGAGAAGACATCGTCGTAATCAAGGTACTCGCCCTCAACCGCACGGTACTTAGGACCAATCTGCTCGCCGGTCTTCTCGTCACGGCCGCCATTGATTGCGTAAAGCAGGCACTTGGCAAGGTTTGCGCGAGCACCAAAGAACTGCATCTCTTTACCAACACGCATGGAGCTAACGCAGCAAGCAATTGCGTAGTCGTCACCATGATAGACGCGCATAAGGTCGTCGTTCTCATACTGGATAGAGCTGGTGGTAATAGAAATCTTTGCGCAGTAGCGTTTGAAGCCTACAGGAAGCTTGGTAGACCACAGAACGGTCAGGTTAGGCTCTGGACTGGTACCCATGTTCTCAAGAGTGTGGAGCCAGCGGAAGCAGGACTTGGTAACCATAGAGCGGCCATCAATGCCAATACCACCAATAGACTCAGTAACCCACTGAGGGTCTCCAGAGAAGAGCTCGTTGTACTCAGGAGTACGTGCAAACTTGACCATACGAAGCTTCATAACCAGGTGGTCAACAATCTCCTGAATCTCAGATTCAGTGAAGGTACCACGAGCAAGATCGCGCTCTGCATAGATGTCCAGGAAGGTGGTGTTACGGCCAATGGACATTGCAGCGCCATTTTGCTCTTTAACAGCAGCAAGATAGCCCAGGTAGAGCCACTGAACAGCCTCTTTGAAGTTCTCAGCAGGGCGGCTCAAATCAAAGCCATAAATCTCACCAAGCTGCTTGAGCTCCTTGAGAGCACGAATCTGCTCGGAAAGCTCCTCACGGTGACGAATGGTCTTCTCGTCCATGACCGTGCTGGTGCCATTTTTCTGATTTGTCTTATCGGCAATAAGAGCATCAACACCGTAGAGAGCAACGCGACGATAGTCGCCGATGATGCGACCGCGACCATATGCGTCAGGCAGACCAGTAATGATGTGGGAGTGACGGCATTTACGCATGTCCTCGGTGTAGACATCAAAAACGCCAGCGTTGTGAGTCTTGCGACGATAGGTGTAGAAGTCAACAATCTCTGGGTCAACCTCGTAGCCGTAGGCCTTGCAAGCAGCCATTGCCATACGAATGCCACCGTCTACCATAAGGGCGCGCTTTAGTGGCTTGTCAGTTTGAAGGCCAACAATCTGCTCAAGTGGCTTATCAATGTAGCCGGCCTCGTGGGAAGTGATAGTGGAAACCTGCTTGGTATCCATATCAAGTACGCCACCATTTGCGGTCTCTTGAGCAAAGAGATCCATAACATCCGCCCAAAGCTTTGTGGTAGCCTCAGTTGGACCAGCGAGGAAGGAATCATCGCCATCGTAAGGGGTGTAATTCTTCTGAATGAAGTCTCGGACATCAACAGCTCTTTGCCAGTTGCCACCGACAAAGCCGTCCCAAGCCTCCTGTGCTGGTGTTTCCTGCATAACACACTCCTTTTTACACGGACAATGTATATATCCGCGTTCATGCTGAGCGTGTTGAGTGGAGCATGGCCGCTCAGCAGTTTACAAATAGCAATCTTGAGACTAATTTTGACAGCAGGTATGTCTTTGGACAAATGACGTCAAATATTAGTTGCGACCTCTAACTTTACTCAATATGTAGTGCCAAACAAGTGACAAATACGCAATATTTTGACAAGTTAGAAACGGTTTACATTTGCGCAGGTCAGAAATTTGCTAAAAAGAAAGCTATATAAAAATTGTTGAGAATTAGTCACATTTATTGCGACAGGTGTCTGTTTCTTCTCCAAATGTCCACAGAAATGTTGTTATTCTTAGCTATAGGGGAGGCTTCATGAATACTGTAGCAACAGAAAAACAACGCTTGCGAGAAGAATGTCTAGCAGCAAGAGAAACTCTTTCTGAGCAAGAGAGATGTGTGCTTGATGAAAGTATTACTCAGAAACTTCTTGCGACCCCTGAATATGCAGAGACAACTACTGTTTTAACGTATGTTTCTGTCTCATCTGAAGTTTCTACGAGGATGATTATTGAGCGCGCCCTATGCGATGGAAAAACGGTGGCGGTGCCTCGTTGTCTACCTGGACATCGTTTAGAGTTTGTTGCCATTACTTCATTAGATCAGCTTGTGGCAGCTCCTTTTAATTTGCTTGAACCACCAAAAGACCTATCTGCTTTAGCAGAAGTCCAGATGAGCAACGCGATTTGTATTGTTCCAGCATTACTTGTTGATACAAAAGGATATCGCCTGGGTTATGGCGCAGGATTTTATGACCGATTCTTGTCAACGTATTCTGGCAAGAAGATCTGCCTTGCTTACCAGCAAAATTTGAGCTGGACAATGCTTCCTCATACAACATTTGATGTTGCCGTAGATGAGGTGATAACCGAGTCAGATGTACTTACGTGTGCATAAAAAACCTGCTGCAATTTAGCATTACAGCAGGTTTGTGTTTCTCGCCAAATGGCTATAAGCAATTGGATATGCTTCATCTTTGAGATGAACCGCCATCAGTTGGATTGCTTCTCTATAGCTGTCAATTCCTTTACCAGCAACTGTAGCAAAGCATGCGTCTTTTATATAAGAAATGTGCCTAAAGTCTTCTCTGGTAGAGATGTCGGTAAGATGTACCTCAATCATGGGAATTTGCACCGCTAGTGCCGCGTCGAGCAGGGCAACCGAGGTGTGCGTATAGGCGGCAGGATTGATGATAATGCCGTCATAGCTGCCCAGCGCGTCCTGGATTGCATCAACTAGATCACCCTCATGGTTTGATTGATAACACACACAATCAGAGAAACCTTGAGAGAGGGCTTCTTCCTTACAAGTCTCTATAAGGGTTCTGTAGTCAGCTTTTCCATAAATCTCTGGCTCACGAATGCCCAGCATGTTGATGTTTGGGCCGTTGATTATGAGTAGGCGAGGAGCGTCGAGGTCATCCTCATAGTTGTCTTCAAAGTCGTCTGCGTCTAAGTCAGAGGCAAGGCTGTCAAAGTCTTCTTCGTCTTGATCAAGGGTAGTTTTTTGAGTAAGCAAAGAGATTAGCTCATCCACCTCTTCGTTGTGCTGAGTGGGAAGATCTGCTCGCTTCTCATCTAACGAACAAAAAGTCTTTTCTGGCTCACCCAAAATGTGATTAAGGGCATCATTTACTTGACGCACAAGATTGGGGCCAAAGACTACCTCAAGACCGTTTGATCCCTTTCCCACAATGCCAAGAACGCCAGTGGCAGTGGCTAACTGTTCATGGTCGATAAGCGTCATATCATCAATAGAAAGACGAAGTCGCGTCATGCATACTTCGTTGTGCGTTAAGTTTTTTGAACCGCCTATTGCATTAAGAATCTCGTGAGCAATAGCATTGCTGTCCATCGGATATCTCCCCAAATACGACCGAATATCAAACACTGAACTGTTTGACTGGACGTAACATCCTTGAGTTTTCTGAAACCAAACCTACGAGGTATAAGTATAGGGGCTTCAACGTGCCAAAATTCAAAGTCTCTTGGCCGTCCGGTGAACGGTTGAAAAATAACTGTAAACGTTTTCTGTTATTTAAATGCTATGGCGAGAAGACCTTTGGCATCAGCTTCTGGACTACCAAGGCAGGAAAAAGTTATATCAGCCCATGCTTCATAGAGAGGTAGTCGCTTTGCAGCAAGCTCTTGTATGCCAATGCTTTGTGAGAGTGGTCTTCCCGCAAGAGCCAATTGATCAAGGGGACGAGTCAGATAGACAAACTTTCCGTTTTGACGAAGAAGTTGGTAGTTTGAAGGGGTGACAACTACGCCGCCTCCGCAAGAGATTACTGCACCGCTCATGCCAGAAATCTCTTGAATTACTTCATGCTCTAGACGTCTAAACGCTGCTTCTCCGTGTGTTTGAAGGTAGGCTGCCGCGTCACAATGAGCTTTTTGTTTGATGAGAAGATCTGTGTCTATCCATGAGCGATGTAAGAGCCTTGCTAGGGCTTCTCCCGTAGAGGTTTTACCTACACCAGGCATGCCAATAAGCACAATGTTTTCTTTTGAGGCATGGAGCTCACGCGAGATATTTTCTATCTGAGCGTCTGATACATCCTGTCCCAAAAAGAGCGAGCTTGCTCTAGCTGCTTGAGCTACCAGCATTTTTAAACCATTTGCATTAAGTATTCCAAGACTTTCTGCGTCTAGAAGAAGCTGAGAGCGTAGCGGATTATAGATAAGATCAACCACGCATTGCAGGGACGTAAATGCAGCTAGTTCCTCTTTGGCAAGAGGGGAGATGCCAGCGTGAGGAGACATTCCTACTGGCGTTGCATTGACAAGAAGATCAGCGTCATAGTGGGATTGAAGCTGGTCATACGTAATTGCACAGTCAACAAATGAAGAGCTTACTTGAGGGTTTCTGGAGACTCCCACAACGTACGCGCCACCTTTTTTAAGTGCATAGCAAACTGCCTGGCCAGCACCGCCAAAGGCTCCTAAAACTATCGCTTTCTTTTGGTTCAAGCTGACCTTGAGACTTTTAACTAGATACTCAAAGCCATACACATCTGTGTTGTCTGCAGTTATGAGCCCATTTGTATCTTTTACCAGTGTATTTGCCGCTCCAATAGCTTGAGCATCCTCAGAAACTGAGTCCGCAAGAGCGCAGGCATTCTTTTTGTAAGGGATGGTAACGTTCAGGCCACGCCAAGATTGGTTTTTGAGGAAGTCTTTTAGCTCCGAAGCAGAAAGCTCATGAAGCTGGTAGGGAAACGACCCTAACTTTTCATGAATTTCTGCCGACCAGCTATGAGAGAGTTTCTCGCCAATAAGCCCAAAAGGAGCAAAGGGAGCTGTAGGGTTACTTGAGGCTTGTCGCTCAGTTTTAGAGCTCATGAGATGACTCCTGAACTGCTTTCGCAGCCTTCATCAAAACCTCAAGTAACTCTAAAGCATACGGTGCAAGTTCAGGTGAAACAGAGGTTGTAACCTGGTCTTTTTTGGCATCTTCTCGTGAGGAATCTAGAACGGAGAGTCCATGTTCTTTCTTGTAAGCACCAATCTGTTTGGCAACTGCAAGTCTTTGCTCAAACAGGGCAAAGATTTGCGCGTCAATTGAATCTATTTCCTGGCGCAGTGTCTCTAACTGATTAGTCATTGTGATATCCGTTCTGCTCAGAGGGCCAGGAATACAAAGTATCGAGAAGGGCTAGGGCAAACGCGCTTTCAACACAGGGCACTGCTCGCAAAACTGCAGTTACATCATGTCTGCCTTGAACCACAAGCTGCTCAGGTTCCATAGTTTGAAGGTTAACTGAATGTTGAGGAAGACCAATGCTTGAGATTGGTTTTAGTGCGCATCTAAACCAGATGGGAGCGCCTGTTGAAATGCCGCCCAGAATACCTCCCGCATGATTGGTGGTTGGTACTACGGAGCCACTACGCACTTCGTAGGCATCGTTGTTTTCAGAGCCAAATAAATTGGCAACATTCATGCCGCTACCAAACTCTATGGCTTTAACAGCAGGAACACCAAAAACTGCAGCGGAGATAGTATTTTCAAGTCCATGGAAATGAGGGCATCCGATACCTGCAGGAACGCCCGTTGCTACGCATTCTATGATGCCGCCAACGGTATTTTTCTCAGAGCGTAATTGCGTGAGGAGTACACAAGTTTTCTCGCCAGCTTGTGCTTCGATGAAGGGAAGCGCTTGAGGGTCAGCTTGTAACAGCTGTTCCATTTGATGAGCAAGCAGTTTATTGGCCTCAAGTGAGTTGTCAACGAGCTCAAAGGGAGTATCGCTGACGTCTTTTATTTTGAGGACATGAGCTGCAATGGAGATGCCCTGAGCACGTAAAATCTGGAGCGCTATGCCTCCTGCAATGCAAAGAGGAGCTGTTAAGCGAGCAGAAAAATGTCCTCCACCCGTTTGTGTATAGG
>JABZGZ010000047.1 GCA_015259105.1 Atopobium sp.
ACTAAACGCGATCTTCCGGTAGACTATGGAGGAACTCACGTAATGTATGAGCTCAACAAAATGAAGCTCTGTGATTTTATTTGCATGAAATCCGATGCTGAACTTAAAGAGGTTTTTAAAAATCTACGCCCTGTTATAGATGATTTGGTTAGATATTTTTCCCAATAGAAATATTTGTGTTATCTTCCAGCAGCTACAAAACGTCGGTGAAAAAATCTACTACAAACTGACTTAGATTATGTATATAAGTCAGACATAGGGGTATAAGCAAAACCGTAAAGCAGAAACACGGTATGTGTTCACGGCTAGCTTGTACCCCTTTTTAGGTTATCTACCTGTGGGGTTTCTCGCCAAACGGAACACGTACATAGGAAAGGATGATTCACAATGGGTAAGATTCTTGGAATTGACCTGGGTACTACAAACTCAGCTATGGCTGTCCTTGAGGGTGGAGAGCCAACTATTATCGTTAACGCAGAGGGAGACCGCACAACTCCTTCCGTCGTCGGCTTCCGCGCTGATGGTGACCGCATTGTTGGTAAGGCAGCAAAGAACCAGGCTGTCACCAACCCTGTAAACACTGTTTTCTCCATCAAGCGTTTCATGGGCCGCAAGTTTGACGAGGTCCAGTCTGAGATCAAGACTGTCCCTTACAAGGTTAAGGCTGGCACCGACGGCCGCGCAGTCGTTGAGATCGAGGGCGTTGACTACACTCCAGAGCAGATCAGCGCTATGACTCTTGCAAAGATGAAGGCAGACGCCGAGAAGTACCTCGGTGAGCCTGTAACCGACGCTGTTATTACTGTCCCAGCATACTTCAACGACGCACAGCGTCAGGCAACCAAGGATGCAGGTAAGATTGCTGGCCTCAACGTTCAGCGTATTGTCAACGAGCCAACCGCAGCAGCACTTGCTTACGGTTTGGACAAGAAGGACCAGGACCACAAGGTTCTCGTCTTCGACCTCGGTGGCGGCACCTTCGACGTCTCCCTGCTTGACCTTGCAGACGGCGTTGTTGAGGTTCTTGCAACCAACGGCGACAACCACCTGGGCGGCGACGACTGGGATCAGCGTGTTATCGACTGGCTTGCAGACAAGTTCAACTCCGATAACAGCATTGACCTCCGCAAGGATCCAATGGCACTTCAGCGCCTCAAGGAGGCTGCAGAGAACGCCAAGAAGGAGCTCTCCAGCGCTCAGCAGGCACAGATTAACCTGCCATTCATCACTGCAGACGCATCTGGTCCTAAGCACCTTGACTACACTCTGACTCGTGCAGAGTTTGAGCGCATCACCCGCGATCTTCTCGACCGCTGCAAGGCTCCTGTAACCAAGGCACTCCAGGACGCAGGCCTTCAGCTCTCCGATGTCAGCGAGGTCATTCTGGTCGGCGGCTCCACTCGTATGCCAGCTGTTCAGGACCTGGTCAAGAGCATGACCGGCAAGCAGCCTAATATGTCCGTCAACCCAGACGAGGTTGTTGCAGACGGTGCAGCTGTTCAGGGTGGCGTTCTTACCGGCGACGTCTCCGGCATCCTGCTGCTGGACGTAACCCCACTGTCCCTGGGTGTTGAGACCCTTGGCGGTGTTGTTGACAAGGTCATTGACCGCAACACCACCATCCCAACTTCCAGCACAAAGGTTTACTCCACCGCAGCTGACAACCAGACCTCCGTTGAGATCCACGTCCTGCAGGGCGAGCGCGAGATGGCTTCTGACAACAAGAGCCTTGGTAAGTTCAACCTTACCGGCATTCCTGCTGCTCAGCGTGGTATCCCTCAGATTGAGGTTACCTTTGACATCGATGCAAACGGCATTCTGAAGGTCACCGCTAAGGACAAGGCAACCGACAAGTCCCAGGAGATCACCATTTCTGGCTCCACCGCTCTGTCCGACGATGAAGTTGACCGCATGGTTAAGGACGCAGAGTCCCACGCCGAGGAAGACAAGAAGCGCAAGGACGAGATTGAGGTCCGTAACCAGGTAGACTCCCTGGCATACAGCACCGAGCAGACCGTCAAAGACCTTGGCGATAAGGTCCCTGAGGATCAGAAGAAGGCTGTTGAAGAGGCTGTTGCTGAGGCAAAGACCGCACTTGATGGCTCCGACATTGAGGCAATCAAGAAGGCTGGCGAGAAGCTCACCGAGGTTGGCCAGAAGCTCGCAGAGATTGTCTATGCAGATGCTCAGGCTCAGACCGCAGGTAACAACGGTGCAGCAGGCAACCCTTCTGAGCCAGATGTTGTTGATGCAGACTACGAGGTTGTCGACGACGATAAGAACCAGAACTAATCTGAGTTTCTCGGCATATGCGCTTGGGTAACTTGGTGCAGCAGCTGGTAGACAATGTGATATGACTCGGAGGCGGCTGGCGGAAACGTTTAGCCGCCTTCTACACATAGGGAGGTGATGGCAGTGACAACAGCAGATCAGAACAAGGTTGACACTACCTTTGATAACGAGAATAACGGTGATGAAACCGTAGGTGCCGTCGGCGTTGTGGGAGATGGTTCCGCAAGTCAGACACTTGATGGTAACGCGACCGCTGCCAACGGCGCAGCTGGCACTGCGGGCGCGGGCCGTCCGATGACCGAAGAAGAGATGATTGCTGAGGCAATTCGTCGCGGAGAAGAGACAGCGGAGGCAGAGATTGCTGCCGACGCCCAGCGTGCAGCTCAGGAACGTGATCGTCTGCAGAACGAGCTGGACTCGGTTTCTGATCAGATTGAGGCAGCTAAGCAGCAGGCAGCTGAGGCAAATGACCGCTTCTTGCGCCTGCAGGCTGACTGGGATAACTACCGTCGTCGTACCGCTCAGGAGCGTCTTGATGAGCGCCAGCGCGCAACAGAGAAGCTGGTAGTTGACCTTCTCCCCGTTATTGATGACCTGGAGCGCGCTATTGAGCATGCGGACAACTTGACCGACCCTGCAGCTCAGCAGTTTGTTGAGGGCGTCTCCGCAGTATGCAATAAGCTTGTGGGCGTCTTGAACAAAGAGGGTGTTGAGGTAGTTAACCCTGTGGGTGAGGCCTTTGATCCTCTATCTCACCAGGCGGTAAGCCAGATTGAGGATACCCAGGCGTATGATGAGACCGTTGCTCAGGTGTATCAAAAGGGCTATCGCATGGGAGGCAAGGATATTCGCACTGCGATGGTTGTTGTTACTCACGGTGGCCCAAAGCGCCCAGCTGAGCAAGAAGCTGTGGATGGCGCAGACGGCGCAGATGGCGCCGAGGCTGCAAACGGCGCAACCGAGTAAGACAGAGTAGTTTAGAGAGGAGGCCGTGCTGAATGGCAGGTAGTAAGACTTTTTATGATGTTCTTGGCGTGAAGCGCGACGCCTCGAAGTCTGATATTCAAAAAGCGTTTAGAAAACTTGCAGCTAAATACCATCCTGATAGGGGTGGCGATGAGGCCAAGTTCAAAGAGATCTCGGAAGCGTACAACACGCTCTCTGATGATAAAAAGCGCCAGGAGTATGATCAAATGCTCGCATTTGGCGGTATTCCTAGAGGTGGATTTGGTGGTCGCCAGGGTGGGTTCACCTATACCACCAACGTAAACGGCGCTAATTTTGCCGATTTCTTTAGCGGCTTTGGTGGCGGCGCAGGCGCGGGAGCTGGCGGCTTTGACTTTGCCGATATTTTTGGCGGGCGAGCAAACCGTCCAGTTGCAGGCAGCGACCTTACTATGTCCGTAAACGTATCGTTTGACGAGGCGTTTAAGGGAACTTCTCGCAAGGCAACGTATCGCGTGCCTTCAACTGGTGAGGAGCAGTCGCTGACCATTAAGGTGCCGGCCGGCGCTTACGACGGCATGAAGTTGCGTTACAAGAAGCACGGCGAGTACGGCGTTAACGGCGGACCAAGAGGCAACCTTGTGGTTACCATCAATGTTGCAGCTCATCCGGTCTTCTCGCGAGATGGCGCTGACGTGCGCATGAAGCTGCCAGTAAGCATCTACGAGGCAGCTTTGGGCACCTCGGTTGACGTGCCAACACCTGATGGAACTACGGTGCGACTCAAGGTTCCCGCAGGTACACAGAGCGGAAAAACATTCAGGTTCAAGAACTTGGGCGCTCCTCGCGTGAAGGATTCTGCGACTCGCGGTGCGCTATATGTTTCGGTGGACGTCAAGGTTCCAACAAAACTTTCCAAGAAGGAGCGAGACGCTCTTCAGGCGCTGCTTGACGCCGATGAGCGCAGCTACCGAGAGGAGCGGTAATGGCTCGAAAGAAGGATGACGGTCGTAACAAGCCGCTCTACATGATTAGCGTTGCGGCCGAGCTCACGGGCATGCATCCGCAGACGCTGCGCGTGTACGAGCAGAAAGGCCTGATCAACCCCGGCCGTTCCAGGGGCAACACGCGCCTGTATTCTCGCGCGGACATTGACCGCCTTAATCTTGTCTCAAAGCTGACGGACGAGGGCATCAACCTTGCTGGCGTTGTGCGCATTTTGGACATGCGTGAACGAGCTCTCGAGAAGGACGATCTTATCGATGAGCTGCGTGAACGCATTCGCGTGCTTGAGGATGAGCTTCACGAGTATCACATGCGCGAGCGCATCACCTCGCTTGTTCGCTACAGCGAGACCAGTCCAGAGATGGTGATGCAGCGTCTGCTTGGTATGCCAGGCTCCGCTCCTTCTGACGCTAACGCTGCCGAGGACAATTCGGCGCAGCCAAAAGAATCGTAAGACGACGAGGCAAATGCTACTAGTAAGATGACCAGCTCTTCACGCGCGTATGTGGGGAGCTGGTTTTTTTGGATTCGATTACCGTTTACCGAATACCGAATACCGAATACCGAATACCGAATACCGAATACCGAATACCACATGCAGTCATAACCTTTTTAAAACGAAATCTCTTTTAAGGGAGATGGCATGCTTAAATACCTTTACGCTCAGCAAAAAAGTAAACTATTTTTCTTTGTAGTCTTCTCTCTTTTGAGCAGCTTGTTTGAAATTACGCTTTCATTTGTAATGCTTCAATCCGTTAATCTTGCCATGGATGGCAATTTGTCGGATGCATTGAATGACGGCCTCTGGTTTGGCCTTTACATACTTTGCTATTTTTTCGTCGACTTGATTTGCAGGCGTTTGCGCTGGTCAGTAATACAGGGCTGTCAAACACATTTGCGAGATGAGCTGATACAAAAGATTTTCAGTCGCTCTATTCCTGAGTTCCACTCGTTCAACACCAGTCATTGGCTCTCAATCCTTACCAACGACCTTGATTTGCTTGAGGAAACATACTTTCGCGTCTTTATTGATCTTTTGATAGATGTCTTTTCTGGTGTAGTAAGCCTAATAATTTTGCTGTTCATTTCACCATGGCTTGTTCTGTTCATCTTGTGCATGATAGCTGTTCAGATGTTTGTACCTAACACAATGTCTGGAATCATTTCTAACAAGCGAAAAGAACAATCTGAGTCAGCTGAGAATTTTATAGCTACAGCAAATGAGCATCTTGAAGGGTTTGATCTGCTTAGAAGCTTTCATCTAACAGAGGCTTCGCGGGTTGCCATGAGCAGCGCGAATCAGGCTTGGGAGAAGCAGAAATTTGGAGCTCGGTACTTTAGCTCTTTAGCTCGCTTACTTTCATTTACTGTGGGACAAATTATTTACATCGGAATTTATTTTATTGGCGCCATTCTTACTCTTAATGGATTGATGACAGTAGGAATGATGGTTGCGGCATCTCAGCTTGTTGTCTACATAGCAAATCCCATTCAGAACATAAGTGATTCAATTACTGATATGAGAAGCGCAAAAGAGATTATTACTAAAATACAAACACTTCTTAATGAAGCTCCAGCTACAGAAAGTGGAACAGAAGATATTCCTGAGCACTTTACAAATCTAACGGTCAATCATGTCTCGTATAGTTATGACGAGGACAAATTAGTTTTATCGGATATTAGTTTTAATTTGGAATGTGGCAGAAAGTATCTTCTTGAAGGAAGCTCGGGAAGTGGAAAAACAACACTAATCAAACTGTTAACGGATGCTCTGAGTCCAGATAGCGGAGATATTTGCTTGGATGGCGTGCCAATCAAGCAATTCAAAAGCGAGCAATACGCTCGGTTCATAATCCCTTGTTCTCAGCAAACGTTCATTTTTAATGCGACCATCAGGGATAACGTTACGCTGTTTTGCCATGAGTTTACCGATGAAGAAATTATTGATGCTATAACAAAATCAGGCTTTTCTGAGATTCTCACCAGATATCCAGACGGAATTGATCATGTGATTGATCAAGCTGGAAGCAGTCTTTCTGGTGGAGAACGACAGAGGCTTGCTCTTGCACGAATCTTTTTGTTTAAGCCACAAATTGTGATTTATGACGAGAGCTTTGCTCATTTGGATGCCGACTCAGTTCAGGACCTCATTGATTTGATCTTAAAAGACGAAGAAAGAACCGTTATTATGACGTCTCATCAAGTGACCCCTGAAATAAGAGAGCGCTTCCAGTCTCTTGTTCTAAAAGATGGAAACATCCAGTTAGAATCCGTTTAGCTTTTGCTTCTTGCTTCTTGCTTCTTGCTTCTTGACCTAGTTGTAATACGTAAATACAATGATATAATTAGGTAAAGGAGGGACTATGGACAGTGTTGTAACCGCCCGCGTTCCTGTCGAAGTAAAAAATCAGGTTTCTGAGGTTCTTGAATCGCTTGGGTCAAACACCACCAAACTGATTAATGCTGCTTTTGAATATGTGCTGGTAACAGGCAAGCTTCCCGATGCCCATGAGGGTGCTGCGTCAGAACTGTCTGCTAGAGGATCTTCTCGCCAATTGAGTGAGAAGGACAAAGAGCAGCTTGCGTCACTTTTTGGAAAGATATCTGTTCCCGCGCCGGCGTCATTTTGGAATGATTTAGGCAACAGCACCTACAAAGAGGCAATCAGTGAGTGGAGGTCAAGTGACTATGAAGCTCTTGATTGATACTAACGTTTTGCTGGACGTCTTTTTGTGTAGGGAACAGTTTGTTGCTGATGCAAAAAAGCTTTTCATAATGAAGCAGTTTAGAGATGCCGAACTGTGGATAGCAGCTCAGACATACACAGATCTCTACTATGTGGGTGCTAAGGCTCACGGTTCTACTCGTATGCAAGAAATCCTTAAAGAAGTATCTCCACTGCTCAATGTGTGTTCTCTTGATGGAGCGGATATTTCAAATGCGCTTTCTGAGCAGTGGGAAGACTTTGAAGACTGCCTTATTTGGCGCGCTGCTAAGAAGATAAAGGCAGATTATATCGTTACTAGAAATGCGGCAGATTTTGTTCGCTCGGATATACCAGTGCTTACACCTGCCAAGTTTTTCTCGACAATGGAATCTGAGCAAAATCTTGTCTATGAAGAGGCTGAATTTTAGAAGCAATAAGGTGCGGGGTAGGGCAGCAAAAGCTTAAAGCTGGGTAACGCAAAAGCCTTAATATTTGGTTGCTCAAAAAGCTCAGTACAACGCGATAAGAAAATCTACTACAAACACACTTAGATATGTATTAAAAGTCGTGCTTGGGGGTATATAGAATTCGATGAATATTCGGTCCCCGGCACGATTTTTGTTTGGGGTAGGAGGGTGATTTTATGAGACTAGATAAATGGGCCGTAACCGCCCAGGAAGCACTGCAGGCAGCTCTTGGTATTGCTAACGACGTAGAGGCTTCCGAGGTTGCACCAACACACCTGCTCAAGGCGCTACTGGACAGCAATGAGCGCAACCTGCGTTCTATCTTGGAGAAGATTGGCGCAGATCCTGACACCATTGCTGCGAAGGTAGACCAGGTAATCTCTAAGGCTCCAAAAGTAAGTGGAGCGCAGATTGGCATTGGCAACGACCTTCTCAAGGTTATCAACGAGGCCGAGAAACTTGCCACTAAGCTGGGAGATTCCTACGTGACCTCCGAGCATCTGCTCACTGCGCTGGCAAACGATAACACTGATGCAGGTAGGATTCTTCGCGACGCCGGCGTTACTGCTAAGCGCGTGGAGGAGGTTTACAACGAGCTTCGTGGTGATGAACGCGTAACCTCTCAGGATGCAAAGCCGCAGTTTGAAGCCTTGGAGCAGTACGGTCGCAACGTGACCGACCTTGCTCGCCAGGGAAAGCTTGATCCAGTTATTGGTCGCGTCGAAGAGATTCGCCGTACCATTCAGGTTCTGAGCCGCCGCACCAAGAACAATCCTGTTCTTATCGGCGAGCCTGGTGTTGGTAAGACCGCAATTGTGGAAGGCCTGGCAGAGCGCATTGTTTCTGGCGACGTTCCAAGTACCCTGCGCGACAAAGAGCTTGTTGAGCTTGACATGTCTGCCCTGGTAGCAGGCGCAAAGTATCGCGGTGAGTTTGAGGACCGCTTGAAGAGCGTGGTAAAAGAGGTGGCCAAGTCTAACGGCCAGATTATCCTCTTCATCGACGAGCTTCACACCATCGTAGGTGCCGGCGCTTCCGAGGGCTCCATGGACGCTGGCAACATCTTGAAGCCAGCACTTGCCCGCGGCGAGCTTCGCGCAATTGGTGCTACTACGTTGGATGAATACCGCAAGTACATCGAGAAGGACGCTGCTCTTGCACGTCGTTTCCAGACCGTGCTTGTCTCCGAGCCTTCTGTTGAAGACACCATTTCTATCCTGCGTGGCCTCAAGGAGAAGTACGAGCAGCACCATCGCGTTCGTATTACGGACTCCGCCCTGGTTGCAGCAGCAGACCTCTCTAACCGCTACATTTCTGACCGATTCTTGCCAGATAAGGCAATAGACCTGGTAGATGAGGCAGCGTCAAGGCTGCGTATGGAGCTTGATTCTATGCCAGCAGAGATTGATGCGGTTGATCGTCAGCTCACTCAGATGCAGATTGAGGAGCAGGCTCTGATGAAGGAGGAGGATGCTGCTTCAAAGGAGCGCCTGGAGAACCTTCGCGCAGAGATTGCTACAACGCAGGAAAAGCTTGATGGCATGAAAGCCAACTGGCAGAATGAGCGTGGCGCAATTGACCTGGTACAGGACTTGAAGTCCCAGATTGAGGACGCAAAGACGCAGATGGAGCGCGTGACCCGCGAGGGTGATTTGGCGCAGGCATCCGAGCTTCGTTACAGCACTATTCCAGAGCTTGAGCGCAAATACGATGAGGCAGAAAAAGCCCTTCTCGCCAAGCAGGAAGATGGCGGAATCCTCAAGGAAGAGGTCACCACGGACGAGATTGCCGAGGTAGTTTCTTCGTGGACCGGCGTTCCTGTGTCCAAGATGATGCAGGGCGAGATGGACAAGCTCAAGAATCTTGAGGACCAGCTCCACCTGCGCGTCATTGGTCAGGACGACGCTGTTTCCGCAGTTGCTGCAGCAGTCCGTCGTTCTCGCGCAGGCCTGGCAGATCCAAACAAGCCTCTGGGCAGCTTCTTCTTCCTGGGCCCAACCGGCGTAGGTAAGACCGAGCTGGCAAAGGCGCTGGCAGAACTGCTGTTTGACGACGAGCGCTCGCTGGTCCGCATTGATATGTCTGAGTACATGGAGAAGTTCTCGGTCCAGCGTCTTATTGGAGCACCTCCAGGATACGTGGGCTATGACGAGGGTGGCCAGCTCACCGAGGCAGTTCGCAGGCATCCATACTCTGTCATCTTGCTGGACGAGATGGAGAAGGCTCATCCTGACGTCTTCAACATCTTGCTACAGGTTCTGGACGACGGTCGTCTGACGGACGGTCAAGGTAGGGTAGTGAGCTTCAAGAACACCATCATTATCATGACCAGTAATGTTGGCTCTCAGTTCATTGCTGGCGCCGGCGCAGAGGGCTTCAACGAGGATTCCAGAAAGCAGGTTATGGAGGCGCTGCGTAGCTCCTTCCGTCCTGAGTTCTTGAACCGTATCGATGACGTGGTAATCTTCCAGCCTCTGGGTCTTGAGGACATCGAGCGCATTGTGGACATTCAGCTCAAGGATGTTCGTAGCAGGCTTGCTAACGAGCGCATGACGCTGGAGCTTTCTGAGGCTGCAAAGCAGTCGCTGGCTCTTGACGGCCTGGATCCTGTTTACGGTGCTCGTCCTTTGAAGCGACTCATTCAGCGTCGCGTTGTTGACCAGGTAGCAAACTTGATTATTGCAGGTGAGCTGCATGAGGGCGATACTGTTCTGGTTGATACTGACGAGAACGGCAACTTGGTTGCTCGCAAGAAGTAAATGAGGCTGCGTATGTGTGACGAGTCCAAGAGGGCCGAGAAGCCCGAGCTGCAGGCCGCGGCACGCGAGGACGCTGCGACGGCTACGCCGCAGGTCGCAGCGCAGGTCAAGTTGCAGGGCGCAACGCGCAAGGACGCGGATTCCAAGAAAGCGCAGATTGTTGACCCGGAGTTTGCTCGCGCAGAAAATGAGGACGATGATGGTTACGACCCGTATTCCGATCGTCGTCCCGTGAGCGAACCGCTATTTGAGCGCGATCCCTGGAGCTAGACGGGGTTTCTCGCCACACGCTGAGCTCTACAAACGAAAGCCGCTGGTACATGACGTATCAGCGGCTTTTTGTGTGCGGAATCAATTGGCTCTGATTGCGAGCCTGAAAAGCTCATCATGTCTGAGTAAATTTACTC
>JABZGZ010000048.1 GCA_015259105.1 Atopobium sp.
CGTCCGAGGTCACCGGCGAGGAGCTCTCCATTGACACCCCTGTCGAGAAACTCCGTGCAGTCCTGGACCGTTACGAGATTGAGTGGAACCCAGAGTGGCAGGCCGGCAAGCTGTTGTTTGAGATCTACGACGAGCTTGGTGAGAAGAGCATCGTAAACCCAACCTTTGTCTGCGATTATCCTGCAGAGGTTTCTCCGCTCACTAAGCGCAAGGCAGATGATCCTCGCCTGACCGACCGCTTTGAGCTCATTATCTGCGGCGCAGAGTACGCAAACGCATACTCCGAGCTCAACGACCCTGTTGACCAGGAGGAGCGCTTTGCTGCCCAGATGGAGGCTAAGCGTCAGGGTGACGAGGAGGCCATGGAGTACGATTACGACTTCATCCGCGCGCTTGAGTACGGCATGCCACCAGCGGGCGGCATTGGTTATGGCATCGACCGCATGATTATGCTTTTCTGCGATCAGCCTTCAATCCGCGACGTCCTTCTCTTCCCACAGCTCAAGCCCGAGAAGCGCTAAGAGCTTGGGAGCTTAGCTGCCCCACGCAGCACACAAACGCATCAGCCCGGTATCTGCTTGTTGCAGGTACCGGGCTTTTTGTGCGCGACAGAGCTGTGGCGCTTGCGGCAGCACGGGTTTCTCGCCTGGCGTTTGTGTGGTTCGTACGGAGGAGAAAAATCCAACGCGAGTCGTATGTTTGCAGAGCCTTCTGATGGGTATAACTCAGAAATATATAGAGAGTTTTGAGAGGTTTCAGCACATGTTTGATAAATTCACTGACAGAGCGCGTAAAGTCATGAGCTTGGCTCAGGACGAGGCTCGCGGTCTTGGCCAGATGTATGTTGGTACCGAGCACCTGCTACTTGCTCTCATCAAAGAGGGGGAGGGCATTGCTGCTCAGGCTCTGGCTAAGCTGGAGGTCTCGTACGACGAGGCTCTGGCAACCGTAAAAGAGCTCACCACGGGCGCAGGAGACCCTATTCCTGGTGGCCACATTCCGTTTACTCCGCGCGCAAAGCGCGTGCTTGAAGACGCGTACAGAGAAACTATGACCCACGGTCAAAGCTATATTGCAACAGAGCACCTGCTCTTGGGTATTGTGTCCGAGGGTAATGGTCGCGCTATGGATGCCCTGCGTACCATGGGTGTCTCGGGCGACGCGGTAAGAAACGCCGTTGATGAGCTTGTTGCCCAGACTCCAGAAGATGCATCAGTTGGTCCTCGTATGGCAGAGCCTCGCATTGAGGGTGGCATCTTTGGCATGCCTGTAGGCGCTGGTCAGATGCGTCCTAACGCAAACGATGACGCCTCCATGCTGGAGCAGTTTGGCCGCAACCTTACCAAGCTTGCCGCAGATAAAAATCTTGATCCCGTCATTGGTCGTGACCGCGAGATTGAGCGTGTCATGCAGGTTCTTGCCCGTCGCCAGAAGAACAACCCACTTATCCTGGGCGATCCTGGCGTTGGTAAGACTGCCATTGTTGAGGGCCTGGCTCAGCTCATTGCATCCGGCAACGTTCCTGACATCCTGCGCGGAAAGCAGGTTTGGACGCTTGACCTGGCAAGTCTGGTAGCTGGCTCTAAGTATCGCGGTGAGTTCGAGGACCGCATGAAGAAGGTTGTTGCTGAGCTGGAGAAATCCAAGAACGACATCCTCTTCATCGACGAGATTCACACCGTCATTGGCGCCGGTTCCGCAGAAGGCTCCATCGATGCTGCGTCCATCTTGAAGCCACCGCTGTCTCGTGGAGAAATCCAGGTCATCGGCGCAACTACGGCAGAAGAGTACCGTAAACATGTCGAGAAGGACGCTGCATTTGAGAGGCGTTTCCAGCCAGTCAACATCGGCGAGCCAAACACCGACGACACCATTTCTATCATCCACGGTCTTCAGGATCGCTACGAGAAACACCACCACGTCCACTATACCGAGGCTGCTATCAAGGCTGCTGTTGCGCTTTCTAGCCGCTACATCCAGGACCGTTTCTTGCCAGACAAGGCCATTGACGTCCTCGATGAGGCTGGCGCTCGCGCACGTATCCACAAGATGAGCCTTCCGCCAGAGATTGCCCAGGTAGACGCAGATCTTCTCCGCGTTCGTACCCAGAAGTCTGAGGCAGCAAGCGCTCAGGAGTTTGAGCAAGCAGCTCGTCTGCGTGACCAGGAGAAGTCTCTGGTAGCAGAGAGGGATCGCCTGGAGACTGAGTGGCGCGAGCAGCTGGACAAGAACATTGTCACCGTTGACGAGGACGACATTGCAAAGGTTGTCTCTGGCATCACCGGCGTTCCTGTTTCTAACCTCACGGAGACTGAGGCTTCAAGGCTGCTTCGTACAGAAGACATCCTTCACCAGCGCGTTGTTGGTCAGGATGAGGCTGTTGTTAAGGTTGCAAAGGCAATTCGCAGAAGCCGTAGTCCTCTCAAAGACCCTAAGCGCCCTGGCGGTTCTTTCATCTTCTTGGGACCTTCCGGCGTAGGTAAGACTGAGCTTGCAAAAGCCCTGGCAGAGTTCCTGTTTGGCTCTGAAGACGCCCTGCTTTCATACGACATGTCCGAGTACATGGAGCGCCACACGGTAGCTAAGCTGGTTGGCGCACCTCCAGGATACGTGGGCTACGATGAGGGCGGCGAGCTTACCAAGGCTGTCCGCAGGCGTCCGTACTCTGTCCTGCTCTTTGATGAGATTGAGAAGGCACATCCAGACGTCTTCAACATCTTGCTACAGATTCTGGATGAAGGTCGTTTGACTGACGGTCAAGGCCGTCATGTGGACTTCTCCAATACGGTTGTTATCATGACATCCAACATTGGCGCTCGCGAGATTGCCCGCACCAATACTATGGGCTTCTCGTCAGAGGGTTCTAAGGGTCTTTCCGATAAAGAGATTACCAGCCGTGTTATGTCCGAGCTCAAGCGTGGATTCCGCCCAGAGTTCTTGAACCGCGTGGACGAGATTGTTGTCTTCAAGTCGCTCTCTACCGAGCAGCTTCGTGGCATTGTTGACCTCATGATTCTTGAGCTACGCGATCGCCTGATTGCCAATGGCATGTCCATTGAACTCACCGAGGCCGCAAAGGACCTGATTGCCAAAGACGGAACCGATCCTGTCTACGGCGCTCGTCCACTGCGCCGCACCATTCAGTCGATGATTGAAGACCCACTGTCTGAGGAGCTTCTCTCTGGCCAGTGGACCGCAGGCGACATTGTTGCTGTTGATGTTGACGCTGAGGGCAAGAAGCTTGTGTTCACCAAGACCACGGGCGTCATCCCTGAGCCTCGCAAGAAAGAGACAATGGCGCAGCTTGACCAGATGGATGTCAGCATGGGCCCATCCTCGCTGCCACAAGGTAGCGCAGGCGGTTCGTCCGATCTGATGTCTTCCGCTGAGTAAGCAAGTTCTGACCCGAGGTTCTGCCTCGGGTCTTTTTGTATCGCAACTTATACGCGCTGCTCACTAGGCGAGAAACCCGTCGAGCAGACCGCCCATCCACCCGTCGAGAAACCCGTCTTCTCCAAACCGTCACTACACGCGCCGGCAACAAAACCGTATACTTGAAATGTTGAAACAAATTGAACTATAAACGTACCAGAATGCAAAACGCAGCCTGTAAGCTGCAAGTAATTGAGGGAGAGCCATGGAGCCAACGCAACTTGATCCAAGCGCAACAGAAAACGAGGACCGTATTGCCACAGCTCTAAAGATGACTGCCCCTGGTACAGCGCTTCGCGTTGCACTGGATATGATTATCGCCGGCCGCTTGGGCGCCCTCATTTGTGTGGGAGATACAGAAAACGTCCTTGCTGTGGGCGGAGATGGTTTCAAACTTGATGTTTCCTTCACGGCAAACCGACTGTTTGAGCTTTGCAAAATGGATGGCGCCGTAGTGGTGGACAAAGACCTCACCAGAATTCTGCGCGCCAACTCCCACCTCAATCCTGATGCAACGCTTCCAACTGCAGAAACAGGTACTCGTCACCGTACTGCTGCTCGCATGAGCTTGCTCACCAGGGCAATTGTGATTGCTGTGTCTTCTCGCCGTTCGTTGATTACGGTCTACGTTGATGGCCACGTTATTCCGCTGAAGTCGGTACCAGCCATTATGTCTACTGTCAACCAGCTTTCGGTTGCCATGCAAAATACGCGCCAGCAGCTTGATCGCGCTCTTCTGCGCTTGACTGCGCTTGAGCTTGATAACTACGTCACCTTGGGCGATGTAGCAGGCATTTTCTACCTGTTCGAGGTTCTTTTGAGCGCCGCCGATCAGCTTGACTCCTGCCTTTTGGAGCTGGGTAGCGAGGGCAAAACCACCGCTATGCAGCGTGAGGAATATCTGGGCGGCATCGACGAGGCCTATAACCTGATGATTCGCGACTACGCCGTTGACTCTTCCGCTGAGGAGGCGCGCGCTATCCGCCGCCGCTTCCATGAGACAGCCAACACCGAGCTCCGTTCCGCAGAGAGTGTCGGCCAGATTCTTGGCTACTCCGATGGCCGCGGAGAAGATGCGTCCATGGAGCCTCTGGGCCTGCGCACGCTTTCCCGCGTTCACGTGGTCAACGATGAAATCGCAGCCAGAATCGTTGACGCCTACGACAACCTGCAGCAGCTGCTTCACGTTGCAGAAAACGATACATCAAGCCTCAAATCTCTGGGTGTCGAGAACCCCGGTGCACTTGCTAACAGTCTCCGCAGAATGTGGGGTAAGTCAGAATAATGGCTGCAAGCAGCACCTGTGCAAAGGTCGTGTCAAAGCCACGTCCTTCTCGCCTCACAACACATGGAGCAAAAGCCGATACCGTTGCCGTCATTGTGGCCGGCGGTATTGGCGAGCGCTTTGGATATCCTGACGGCAAGCAATTTATTTCTGTCTGCGGTCTTCCGTTGATGAGCTGGTCAATCCTTGCGTTTGATCACGCACCAAGCGTGGCTCACCTTGTGATTGCTTGCTCTGACGAGAAACGCGCTGCAGTTCAAGAGGGTGTTTTGGGCAAGCTCGTACTCCACAAACCCGTTCACTTTGCAACGTCTGGTGCTACCAGACAAGAATCGGTATACAACGCGCTCCAGGTAGTGCCTGCCGGATATGATTTTGTTTCTGTTCATGACGCGGTCCGTCCGCTCATTGAGGTGGAAACAATCGAGCAGGTCATTGGCACGGTTCGCAAGTCGCCTAAGATTGCGGGAGCAATTTTGGCTCACCGTGCAACTGACACATTGAAGCGCGTAGATGGCGCAACCATCGTAGATACACCTGATCGCTCAACTTTTTGGGCTGCTCAGACCCCTCAGGTGTTCAAGACACGCACGCTTCTTGAAGCCCACGAGGTAGCTCGTCAGGAGGGTTACCAGGGAACTGATGACTCGTCGTTAGTTGAGCGACTTGGTCTTACGGTGTTGTGTGTTGAGTCGCAACGAGAAAACGTGAAGGTCACGTACCCTTCTGACCTTGCAATTGTTGAAGCTACGCTCAGCCGACGCCTGGTAGAGGGCGCAACCGGAAGTGGGGCTGTAGAGTGAGTATGCCAGAGCTTAAAATCGGTCACGGATACGATGTTCATCGCCTGGTAGAGGGTAGAGATCTTATCTTAGGTGGCATCAAAATTGAGCACACCAAGGGTCTTCTCGGCCACTCCGATGCTGACGTTTTGGCTCATGCACTCATGGACGCCCTGTTAGGAGCCGTGCGCGCTGGCGACATTGGCCAGCTTTTCCCAGATACAGACCCCGCTTATGAGGGCGCTGATTCTATGGTGCTTCTGTCCCATGTTATGCAGCTTGTTCGCGATAAGGGCTTTGAGCTTCTGGACTGTGACTGCACTGTTGCAGCTCAGGCGCCTAAGTTGCTCCCTCATCGCGATGCTATGAGAAACCGCATGGCGGAGGTCATGGGTGTTTCGCCAGATAAAGTTGGCGTAAAGGCAACCACCACCGAAGGCCTTGGCTTTGTGGGCACTCAAGAAGGTATTGCTGCCTGGGCAGTTGTGCTGCTGGGACGTAGCGCGCAATAAATTACAGCTCTACGATATGATCGGCTGCTTCCACCACTTTAGGGTCATGAGAAATGAGCAGTATTATGTGGTCCTGCTTGACCTTCTTGAGAAGAGTAAGAAGGACATCAACACTTTTTTGATCTAAAGCAGAAGTAGGCTCGTCAAGCAACATAACACTTGGGTTCATAAGCATCATGCGGATAATTGCAATCTTTTGTTTTTCTCCACCAGAGATAGCCGAGCTTCGTTCAGCCAGGCGAACGTCAAGATTTTGATCGTCACCAAGCAGCAATTTTTCCAAATTGAATAGCTTGATATAGCTGATTATCTCTTCATCTGTTGGCTGCTTTTTGCAGAGTAGGGTCAGATTATTTCTTACCGTATCGTCAACAATGCTTGGCTCTTGCTCGGTAAATCCAAGCGTATTTTTTCTGAGTTCATACTGATTAATTTGAGTTAGCAAGTCCTCATTAATGGCAATATTGCCTGACAGGTGAGAAGACCACTCTCCGTTAATGAGCTTCAGAAATGTAGATTTGCCTGTACCGTTTCCACCGGTAATGGCATATATATTTCCTTTTGCAAAACTACAAGACAAGTTGTCCATCAGTACTTTATTTGTATGTGGATAAGAGAAAGACACATTTGTGCAGGTAATTTGATTAACGTTATCTGAGGGAACGATGCTACCAACGGATTCTTGAGGTAGATCAAGAATCTGTTCAATTCGATTAAGGCTTACCGTAATGCTCTGATAAGCCATACCAAATTCCATGAGAAGCGTAATAGAACCTAAGAGCGATACAAAATAGCTTGAAATAGTTGCAATATAGCCAGGCTGTAGTGCTCCAAGGAAAATTTGATATGCACAGGTAATAAAGACAATGGCTTGGAATACGGCAATTACAGCATTGTTTAATTCTTGTACGCCAAATTCCAATTTGTACTGCTCATGAATAGCACTACGAAGTTTTTGATTGACGGCATAGTGCTGATTAAAGAAACGCTCAAAGAGAGAATGACGCCTGATAAAATCTACGTCTGTGAATTGGGAGAGCTCAATAGATCCATACTGGGACCGCAGCTCTTTAGATTCTTTGTATCTTTTATAGGCCGAAGCTTGGATTTGCTTATAGATAATAAAACTCACTAACAGCAGAACAGCTGTTACAAGAGCGGTTAATGGGTTCAAATATAAAATAATCGCAAGCGTGCCTAAGACGGAGACCGTAGTTGTTGCAAAGCCCACGCATTGTGTAAGTATAAAAATCGAAACGTCATTAGAATCGTTATTTACTGTCTGGCGGTAATGTCCAGAATCATATGACGAGAAAAATGATGAATCTGCATGTTGAATCTTGTCAATCAGCTGTCGCTCAATAGTAAACGAAGAATCAATTTGTAACTGACAATAGCGTGTTTTAGCAAGATAGGAACAGCCGGCAATAAGGATTCCTAGTGCGGCAACTACAGCGCAATAGAAAAGTATTTCGTTCCAAGTTGTTCCTGCAATAAATAGATTAATCACAAATCCAACAAGAAGCGGTTGAATAACAGTAAGCGCTGTGAAAAAAATGCCAGAAAGAGATAAATCGCAAGACTGCCCTTATCCAGAATGGTAGATATACAGTAGCGGATAATGTTAAAAAACTTACTCATTCGAATCACCTTCTGAAGTTGTTAAGAGTAAGATTTCTTGTCTTCTAGTTCTTTGCAGTTTTGATTCAAATATAAATTCTTTAAATTTTTGTTCATCAAGTTTAATAAAACAAAAAAAACAATCCAGTACTAATCCGCAAACGGTTACAAAATTGAATCTTGATTAGTAGGGTATGGAACTTAAAGGTTTTCCACAAACCGTTTATACTTACACCAATACACAATGGTTGCGAGGAGTATGCATGCTTGTCTATAACACTCAGACGCATAAAAAAGAAGAGTTCAAGCCAATCGACGAGGGTAAAATCCGCATGTATGTGTGCGGTCCCACGGTCTACGATCAGATTCACATCGGAAATGCCCGTACCTTCCTCTCGTTTGACGTTATTCGCCGTTATCTGATGCATAAGGGTTATGAGGTCACCTTTGCTCAGAATCTGACTGACGTTGACGACAAGATTATTCAGCGTGCCATTGAGCAGGGAAGGACTGCTCAAGAGGTTTCTGAAGAGTTTTCTCAGGCATTTATCGAGCAGATGCACCGTTTCAATATTCTAGATCCGGATATTCGTCCACGCGCAACGCACGAGATTGAAGCCATGCTCCAGATGATTCAATCTTTGATTGAGCAGGGTCATGCTTACGCTGTGCCTTCGGGCGACGTGTACTTCTCGGTTCGTTCTGACCACGGCTATGGTGTTCTTTCTGGTCGCGATCTTGATCAGCTTCGCGCAGGTGAGCGCGTTGAGGTTAATGACGAGAAATGCGACCCATTTGACTTTGCGCTTTGGAAGGCTGCTAAGCCTGGTGAGCCTAGCTGGCCAAGCCCTTGGGGAGAAGGTCGTCCAGGTTGGCACAGTGAGTGCTGCGCAATGATTCATCGCTACCTGGGCACTCCAATTGACATTCACGGCGGTGGCTCTGACCTGGTATTCCCTCATCATGAGAACGAGACTGCGCAGGCATCCTGCGCTTGGCACGCTCCTCTCGCCAATTATTGGATGCACACCGGAATGCTTCGCGTTGATGGCGAGAAGATGTCCAAGTCTTTGGGCAACTTCTACACACTCAAGGAAGTTTTGGACAAGTACCCTGCAGATGCAGTAAGACTTTTGATGCTTCAGACGCACTATCGTGCACCACTTGATTTCTCGTTTGAGCGTCTTGAGGGCACCGTTGGTACGCTTGAGCGCATGAAGACCTGCGTTGCAAATCTTCGCTGGGCTTTCAAGCAGTCTTCTGCTCAGCATGAACTTTCCGACGCTGATAGTACGCTTGCTGAGGCAATTAACACAGCTCAGAGCGAGTTTAACGCTCAGATGGATGATGATTTCAATACCGCAGGAGCACTTGCTGCCATCTTTGCGCTGGTAACTGCTGCAAATACCTATCTTGCAGAGGTTGGCCAGAACGTTGGTGCAAGTCCTGTTCTCCGCGCAGCAGATATGTTGTGCGAGCTCACGGGAGCTTTGGGAATTGATTTGACTCAGGCGGCGTCTACCTCTGATTTACCAGAGGAGCTTGTGGCACTTGCAGCTCAGGTGGCAGGTTATGAGGGTTCGTCAGCTGACGAGGCTGCAGAGGCTTTGCTTGCTGCTCGTCAGGAGGCTCGTTCCCAGAAGAACTGGGCGGTTGCTGATCAAATTAGAGACGGCATTGCTGAGCTTGGACTTTTGATCGAAGATACCGCCGCTGGCGCTCGACTTAAGCGTAAGGCAGACTAACTATGGCAAGAAATCAGCGTTCTACCTCTAAAAACACGCGCTCCGAGGGCGCTGCTGGTCGTGGCGCAGCCGGACGCGGCGGCGCAGGTCGCGGCGGCGCGGGTCGTGGCTCCAAGAAGGCTGCCGACTGGGGCGGTTATTTTGGCGCCAAAAATGGTCAGGGCTCAAAGGGCAGTCGCTCCGCACAAGGCTCACGCGCAGCTCAGGGCACTCGCGGACAGCGAGGTGCTGGCGGACAGCGGGGTGCTGGCGCTGGACGTCCCGGCAACAAGAAGCCTGCAACCGATCTTATCGAGGGTCGTCGCGCAGTAGCAGAGGCGCTGACTGTGGGCATTCCTTTGAAGAATGCGCTGGTACAGGTTGCAAGCGGACAGAAGGACCAGGAGATTGAGGCGCTTGCACGCCAGCTTGAGCAGGAGGGTATTCCTGTCGAGCGTGTTGCAAAACCAGTGCTTGACTCGCTTTCAAGCCACGGCGCTCACCAGGGAGTTATTGTCCGTACGCAGCCGTTTGCCTATGCTGACCTCTCTGAAATTATTCAGCGCGCCGGTTCTGAAAACGCTCTGGTTGTGGTGTTGGATCACGTCACTGACGAGGGAAACTTTGGTGCAATTGTAAGAAGTGCCGAGGTAGTTGGCGCAGCCGGCGTCGTTATTGCAAACGCTCGCGCCGCCCGAGTTGGCGTTGGAGCATACAAGACTTCCGCTGGAGCCGTGCTTCACCTGCCAATCGCTCAGGTTTCTAATCTGCCACGCGCTCTTGAAGAGCTCAAAGCCGCAGGTTTTTGGACATGTGGCTCCACCGAGCACGCCACTCAGTCCGTGTGGGAGGCTCCTATGGGAGGCCGCCTTGCACTTGTTATGGGCTCTGAAGGTTCAGGAATTTCTCGCCTTATGCTCGAGAAGTGCGATTTTACGTGCAAGCTTCCTCAGTTTGGCCAGGTAGAGTCCCTGAATGTTGCTCAGGCAACAACGGTTATGTGTTACGAGTGGCGCCGCAGGACCCAGGACGCGTAAGCCCAGGTAGTGTAAGTCCAGGAC
>JABZGZ010000049.1 GCA_015259105.1 Atopobium sp.
GCTAAAGATATACTTGCTCGTTTAAGCGATGCCCCAGAGACTGAGGTATACGAACTCATAGCTCGTTATAGCGAGGACCCTCGCAAACAGGTTATCAAGGCTTTAGAATCAGCTAAAAAGCGCATTGAAAAAGAACGTGCCGAGAAGACCCGTGTAGGAGAAATGTATCGCTTTCAGAAGGAGCTTTCTGGGGGCGGACTTGTAATTGGCGTTGATGAAGTGGGCAGAGGTTCTGTAGCTGGTCCTTTAACGGTTTGCGCGGTATGTTTGCCAGAGGATCCTATCATCTATGGACTCAATGATTCCAAAAAAATAACCGCAACAAAGCGAGAGATTCTAGCGGCACAAATTCAAGAAGTTGCTACCGCAATTGGCATTGCTCACATTGCTCCTCAAAGAATTGATGAAGTTGGTATGGCACAGTGTTTAAGAGATGCTATGCTTCAGGCTGTTAAAAACACAGGTATTGAGCCTGACTGCGTCTTGATTGATGGAAATCCCATGCACATCCATCCTAAAGAAAAGACTCTTGTTAAAGGTGATGCGCGCATTGCGTCTATTGCTGCTGCCTCAATTGTGGCAAAGGTTACAAGAGACGCTCTTATGGTGGCCTATGACGAGGAGTACCCCGACTATCACCTGGCAGAATGTAAAGGATATGCCTCTGCTGAACACATTGAAGCTATTGGTGAGATGGGACTTTCTCCCATACATCGTGCGTCGTTTTGTGGAAACTTTGTTAAGACGCAAAGACTGTTTTAATACATCCAATTTACGTAATCAGATTAACTTTCAGACGCAAACAGGGACCCGTTCATTCTAAGAGGATTGAACGGGCTTTTTATATAGCCGCAAGCCCGCAATATCAAATTTTTTACTTTCGTCAGAATCATTACGCTGTTTAGACAGACAGCAGTCAAGTTAGTGTCAAAGTGCTCCTGCAAACTGAACTCTCCCACAATGAAAGGAGAGTTATGAGCAAGAAAGACACAAGCAAGTATCCAGGTTCTTTGCCTAATGAGGTAGAGGAGAAACCCTCACCACAGGAGGAGCCAAAAGACCAGGACAAGGTTTCTGAAGAGGATGACGCACAAGAGGGAAGAATTCCGCTAGAAGAGATGTCTTCTCGTCAAATTGGCGAGAAAGGCGAAGAGATCGCTGCAAAATACCTCATCAAAAGAGGATACAAAATTATCCAAACTAACTGGACGTGTCAGATTGGTGAGGTTGATATTGTTGCTCAAGATGGCGATAACGTTGTGCTTGTTGAGGTAAAGACAAGACGCATCTTGAACAAAGATGACAGCATCATGCCTGAGCTTGCGGTAAATAAAGCAAAGCAGGAAAAATATAGGACGCTCGCGCTTATGTATGCAGCGCTTCATCCAGCGCTTACCTCAATTAGGTTTGATGTTGTTGCCATAAACTTGGTAGCTCCAAGTACGGCAAGCTTGAGGCATTTAATTGGGGCTTTTAGCTGGGATGAGCAATGAGCCAATCAACCATCTGCGTTCATACAGCAACTCTAAGAGGGATTGAGGCAATACCAGTAGATGTAGAATTGGGCATTTCAGGTGGCATACCTGGAATTACTATTGTAGGTATGCCCGACAGCTCCATTATGGAATCTCGCTCTCGTGTACGCTGCTCATTAAAAGCTGCCGGATTTACCATTCCTCGATTGTTGGTAACAATCAATCTGACACCTGCGGATATAAAGAAGACAGGCACTGGATTTGATTTGCCTATAGCTGTTGCTATCCTTGCAGCTACTGGACAGATTCCTCAAGAGATTGTGCACAACAGGCTGTTTGTTGGAGAGCTTTCGTTAAACGGGAAGATTTCTTCCGTCAGAGGCATGGCAGCGTATGCGATGCTTGCTAAGAAACTGGGAATGAAGCTCATTTCTTCTTCAGATTGCAATTTGTTTGGCTCTGATTGGAATCATGTTATTGGAATCCAATCGTTGCTTAATCTGAGCTTAAGAGATCCATCATTTTGTAAGCCTTTAGCTCAACGCCAGCACAAGGTAGACAACACAGTTCTGAGCGATAACTTAGATTTTGAAGAGGTTATTGATCAAGAATTAGTCAAACGAGCAATCGTTATCGCAGCGACGGGAAACCTAGGCATGCTCATGATTGGTCCGCCTGGCGCAGGCAAAACTATGCTTGCTAAAAGAATTCCAACTATCCTCCCAGAGCTCTCTAAAGAAGAGCGAGATGAGGTGCTGTTAATTCATTCAGTAGCAGGTTGTGAGACAGATTCTATTCAGGCAGGAGTAAGACCCTTTAGGTCTCCTCATCACTCAGCTTCTGTAGCAGGCATGATTGGTGGAGGTAGGCCTGTTATTCCAGGCGAGATTTCTCTTGCTCATAAGGGTGTGCTCTTTCTGGACGAGCTGCCTGAGTTCGCTTCTAATACGTTGCAAGTTTTACGTCAGCCTATTGAAGATGGATACGTTCGTCTCGCGCGAGTTGATGGCATTTATAAGTTTCCTTCTCAGTTCCAGCTTATTGCTGCGGCTAATCCATGCCCCTGTGGATACTTTGGAGACAAAACACACACCTGCAAGTGCTCTCCAGGAAAGATTTCTACCTATCAGTCAAAAATTGGAGGTCCATTGATGGATCGAATAGATATTGTGTGTGATGTAGCTCGTCCTTCTTCTGATCGAGTTATTCAAGGTGAGCTAGGACTCACATCAGCAGGTATGCGCTCTCTTGTTATTTCCGGTAGAGATTTTGCCTCTTGGCGAGAAACCCGTGGAGTGGAAAGCACTTCTCGCCAAAAGTACGTGGAGAGTTTTGATGAGTCAGCGTTGCAACTATTGCATAGATTTGCTCGAGGACTTCATTTAGGAGGTAGGGCAATAACGCGTACCTGCAGAGTTGCACGGACAATCGCAGATATTGCTCACCATGAAAAAGTGACAAAAGACGACGTATCTGAGGCTGTGGCTTATAGGTCTCGTTCTTTGGAGTAGCAATGGAGAGATGGGAGATTTCATCAGAAGACGAGGATTATCCAAAAGAGCTGCTACTGCTCAACCATCCACCTGAAGTGATTTATGGAATAGGGGATAGAAGCGTTTTGCAAGCACCTTGTATGTCTGTAATTGGGGCTCGTAGAGCCACTCCATACGGCATGGCAATTGCAGAAATGGCTGGCAGATGCGCCGCTGATAACAATATTGTGCTGGTATCAGGCGGAGCTCTTGGCTGCGATTATATGGCGGGTATGGCTTCTCTTAATGCTGGTGGAAAGACTGTTGTAGTGGCAGGCTGTGGTGCAGACGTGACCTACCCAACTACCTCTGCAGAGCTTTTTGAAGCAGCGCGAGAAGGAAGGGGAGCAGTCATTTCTCTAGACAGGTGGGGAATGCCTCCTAGACGTTATGCCTTTCCTAGAAGAAATGCGGTTATTGCAGCATTAGGTAAAGTGCTCTTGGTAACGGAAGCAGGGCTTTGCTCAGGCACTATGAGTACTGCTGAGTTTGCCAACTCTCTTGGTAAAACTATTTATGCAATACCAGGGTCTATCTTTTCTCCTGCTTCTGCTGGTACGAATAGACTCATCTCTGAAGGTGCTCAAATTATTCCTGATGAGACATCGTTGGGCATTGCAATTTCATTAGATTTTGATTGCCTAGTTCAGGAACAATTGAAGCAAGATAAGAAGCTAACACCACTTTTATCTGCACTTATTGCTTCTCCTTCAAGACCCGAAGAACTTGCATGGAGGCTATCAGAAAACGTACTTACCGTGTTAAATTCTCTTACTGATTATGAAGCTCGTGGAATGGTAAAAAGATTACCAGATGGAAGGTATACTCCTTCTAAAGAGTTTTATTTGGAATCGTAGTGTGTGATAGGTGAACAATGACACAAAAAGTTACTGTAGTTGGCGCTGGTTTAGCTGGAAGCGAATGTGCTTTACAGCTTGCTTCACGTGGTGTTTCTGTAGAGCTCATTGAGCAGCGCCCTGTTGTTTCTTCTCCAGCACACCACACAGATATGTTTGCTGAGCTGGTCTGTTCCAACTCTCTGAAGTCCACTAAGGAAGATTCTGCAGCTGGAATTTTAAAGTCTGAGCTTAAGAAGATGGGTAGTTTTCTACTTCGTATTGCAGAAGAAAACTCTGTTCCTGCAGGCGGCGCGCTTGCGGTTAATAGAGAAGAGTTTTCAAAGGCTGTTACTGAGCAGATCAGAAATCATCCAAACATTTCAGTAACTCATGCAGAGGTCACGGAATTATCTGATGGGCCAACAGTTATTGCTGCAGGACCACTGTGCTCAGATAGCTTGTACGAAGCAATTTCTAAGCGTGTTGGAACGAACAGAATGTCTTTTTTTGATGCAGCTGCACCTATTGTGTCTTATGAATCAATTGACCATTCAATTGCATTTTCTCAATCTCGTTATGAGGACTTGGGAATTGGCGATTACCTCAATTGCCCCATGAATAAAGAGGAATATGACACATTTGTTGATGAGTTACTTGCTGCTAAACGTGTTATTGGCCACGATTTTGAGCAGTCTGATTTGTTCCAAGCTTGTCAGCCTATTGAGGAAGTGGCAAGAACAGGACATGATTCCATTAGATTTGGCGCTTTAAAGCCAGTAGGACTTATTGACCCCAGAACGGGTAAACGTCCCTGGGCAGCAGTTCAGCTTCGTGCAGAAAATGCAGCTAAGACAGCATTTAATCTGGTTGGTTTTCAGACAAATCTTACCTGGGGAGAGCAAAAACGCGTATTTACCCTCATCCCTGGGTTGGAAAACGCTGAGTTTGTTCGCTACGGCGTCATGCACAGAAACTCTTTTGTTGACTCTCCTCATGCGCTTGACGGCTCATTTGGAATTCCGGGAACTTCTACTATTCTTGCAGGTCAAATTACGGGTACAGAAGGATATGTTGAGGCTATAGCATCTGGATTACTTGCTGCACTAAACATGTATGCTCGTCTGTTGGGCAAAGAGGAAGTCAGGCTTCCTTTGACCACTTCGTTTGGCTCTCTTGTGGGTTATGCAACAAACCCAAACACCAAAGATTACCAGCCCATGCATGTTAACTTTGGAATTTTTGAGCCACTGGATGAGCATGTAAAAAGAAAAGACGAGCGCCGTCAAAAGATGGCAGAGCGTGCTCATAAAGATTTTGATGAGTATCTTACCTCTCGCCATGAACTCTTTGATTGCGTAAAGCGTGATTAACGTGGCTATTTCAAAAGAGCAGGGTAGTCACGTTGAACAATTTATTGAGTATTTAAGTAAGGTCAGGAATCTCTCCGAGAATACCCTAAGGTCATATCAGACTGATCTTTTGGCATTTGAGCAGTGGTGTAGTAGGGAAGGTGTTGAGGTAACTAAGGTTGATCACAGAAACCTTCGCTTGTATTTGGCCTACCTCAAACAGGCTCAATATTCAGCAAAAACACTAAATAGGCATTTATCTGCGCTGCGTGGTTTTTACAAATGGATGCAGCGAGAAAAACTGGTTGCCACAGACCCAGCTCTTTCACTGAGTAATCCTCGAGCGCCACGAAATCTTCCACATACTATGACTGATTCCGATGTAAATAAGCTTTTGGAATCATGTGATGTTTCAACTGCGGTAGGTCTTAGAGATAGAGCATTTCTTGAGTTTTTGTATGCCACAGGAGCTCGTATTTCTGAGGTGGCGTCTCTCAAGCTTGAACAGGTTGATTTGCAAAATGGAACAGTGCGACTTTTTGGTAAAGGCTCTAAAGAGAGAATTGTTCCGTTATATGAGTCTGCAATTGAGTGGCTTAAGAAGTACCTTAGGTCTTCTCGTCCTACGCTCTTGTTAAAAGACAAATCAGGCCGTGCACACTCGGCTCTCTTTATTTCTGTCAGAGGAAATAACATGAGCGCAGATTCATTGCGCAAGGTTTTCTCGTCGTATTTAGCGGCTGCAGGACTAGACAGCTCACTTTCTCCACATGCAATGAGGCATACGTACGCCACGGAGCTTCTTGGAGGTGGAGCAGACTTGCGTATTGTCCAGGAACTTTTAGGTCATGAGTCGCTCTCAACTACGCAGGTGTATACGCATTTGTCAGTTGATAGGCTTAAAGAAGCGGCAAAGGCAGCTCATCCGAGGTCAAAATAAGCTGCAAATTGTTGCGGAAGATCTTGCACTTGGAAGCAGAGCGTATTTGCACAGTATTTGTAGAGAGGTTATGGTCTAAATTCTTTATAGACGCAGCCCTTGTTTTCCTGTTATACTTTCAAAAGTTGTGTAGAAGCACAACATGCTGTTACCAAACAGCACAAAATCGCACGTACGACTACTTGTTTGCCGTGGTGCCTAACGCTAAGCCAGGTGTTGGGTGGTTTTAACAAGGTTTGAACTCGTACGGAGGAACAACCAATGGAGGTAAAAAATGGCTGCAAAGATTACTATTCAGACTCTTCTGGATGCTGGTTGCCACTATGGTCACCAGACTCGTCGTTGGAACCCTAAGATGAAGCCATACATCTTTGGTGAGCGCAACGGCATTTACATTCTTGACCTTAAGCAGACCATGCTTGGTGCAGACGCTGCTTATACTTTCCTGAAGAATGTTGCATCTAAGGGTGGCCGCGTTCTCTTCGTCGGCACCAAGAAGCAGGCTCAGGAGCCAATCGCTACTGAGGCAGCTCGTGCAAACATGCCTTACATCAACCAGCGTTGGCTTGGCGGTATGCTTACCAACTTTGTCACCATGCGTTCCCGCATTAAGCGCCTTGAGGAGCTTGAGGCAATGGTAGAGGATGGCCGTATGGCAGCTCTTCCTAAGAAGGAGCAGGCTCTTAAGAACAAGGAGCTTCTGAAGCTTCAGCTTAACCTCGGTGGCGTCCGTGATATGACTTCTCTTCCACAGGCTCTCTTTGTTGTTGACTCCAAGCGTGAGGAGAACGCAATTCGTGAGGCAAACCGTCTTCACATTCCAGTTGTCTCCCTGCTTGATACCAACTCTGATCCAGATGTTGTTGATTACGGCATTCCTGCAAATGACGATGCTATTCGTTCCATTTCTCTTATGTGCCAGCTTGCTGCAGACGCAATTCTTGCAGGTAGCGGCAAGGAGCAGATTTCTGCTGAAGAGATGGGCGCTGAGTCCGAGACCCCAGCCGCTGAGTAACTCTTAGCAACGGGTCAAATAATTTAGTTATTCAGTAGATTTTTGGGAGGAAAACATGGCAGAGATTACCGCAGCACTTGTTAAGCAGCTTCGTGATATGACCAGCTCTCCTATGATGGAGTGCAAGAAGGCACTCGTCGAGGCTGAGGGCGATATTGAGAAGGCAGTAGACATCCTTCGTACTATGGGCGTTGCTAAGGCAGTTAAGCGTGCTGGCCGCGACACCAACGAGGGCACCATTGCTACTTTCATCAGCCCAGACGGCAAGACTGGCGCAATCCTCGAGCTCTCCTGCGAGACTGACTTTGTTGGTACTAACCCTCAGTTCACCGGCTTTGCTGGCGATCTTGCTGCAGTTGTCACTGAGAGCAACCCAGCTGACGTTGAGGAGCTCAAGGCTGCTAAGCTTGGCGACGAGACTGTTGACGAGGCAATCACCGATAAGATTCACAACATCGGCGAGAACATGCGTGTTCTTCGTTTCCAGCGTGTTGAGGCTGCAAACGGCGCTCTTGCTAGCTATATCCACCTTGGTGGCAAGCTTGCTGACATTGTTACCTTTGAGTTCAACAAGCCAGAGACTGCTGAGTCTCAGGACTTCAAGAACTTTGCACACGACGTTGCAATGCAGGTAGCTGCAGCTGCTCCAGTCGCTGCTCGCCGTGAGGATGTTCCACAGGACATCGTTGATCACGAGCTCTCCATTTACAAGGCACAGGCTGCTGAGTCCGGCAAGCCTGAGGCTATTCAGGAGAAGATGGCTTATGGTCGTCTCGAGAAGTACTACAAGGAGTACGTCCTTACTGAGCAGGCATTTGTTAAGGACCCAGATATGACCATTTCTGAGTACGCAAAGCTGCTCTCCAAGAAGGTTGATGACGAGGTTAAGATTGTCAGCTTCGTACGTTTTGCTTTTGGTGAAGAGTAAGACTTTTTACTTCAATTATTTTGAGCCGGTTGTCTTCAACCGGCTCTTTTTTTAACGCGATTCCTGCAAAACTTACGGTGTCGTTTGTTAAAATTATTACAACTATGGCAAACGGAGAGAGCGAGGAAGCTTTGTCTTCAGCTAAATACAAAAGAGTACTTTTAAAGCTTTCTGGTGAAGCATTGATGGGTGAGCAATCCTTTGGTATTGACCCCTCAATTCCAGAGATGCTTGCTAAAGAAATTAAGCCTGTTTGGGAGTCTGGCGTTCAGGTTGCCATTGTTGTTGGTGGCGGAAACATCTTCAGAGGCGTTTCTCAGGCAGCAGCTGGTATGGATCGTGCTCAGGGTGACAACATGGGCATGCTTGCAACCGTAATCAACGCTCTCTCGCTTCAGGATTGTTTTGAGCGCAATGGCATGGATTGCCGTGTTATGAGTGCAATTTCCATGGCTCAGGTTGCAGAGCCTTATATTCGCCGTCGTGCTATTAGGCACCTTGAGAAGGGCCGTATTGTCATCTTTGCGGCAGGTACTGGTAACCCTTACTTCACCACTGATACTGCTGCAGCTCTTCGCGCTTGCGAGATTGGTGCAGAGGCTTTGATGAAGGCAACAAAGGTAGATGGTATTTACGACTGTGACCCTGTTACTCATGCTGATGCAGTTAAGTATGACACCGTCACTTACAAAGATGTTCTCGCCAAAGAACTTAAGGTTATGGACGCTGCAGCTATTGCGCTGTGCAAAGACAATAAGATGCCAATTCTTGTATTTGACATGCAGTCTGAAGGCGTTTTCATGAAGGCAATTTCCGGAGAAGAAGTCGGTACCACTGTCGTTGAGGAGGACTAATGAGCGTTCATTCTGATAAAGCTAAGCAGTCTATGGAGAAGTGCATCGAGGCACTTAAGAATAACTTTGGCCGCGTCCGTACTGGTCGCGCAAATCCACACGCGCTTGACCACATCAAGGTAGACTACTATGGCCAGCCAACTCCAATTTCTCAGCTTGCAGCTATCAAGGTTCCAGAGGCATCTATGCTGCTTGTAGAGCCATGGGACAAGACCGCTCTAAAGAGCATCGAGAAGGCCATTGAGACTTCTGACCTTGGCATTACTCCATCCAATGATGGTTCTGCTATTAGGCTTCCTTTCCCAATGCCAACTGAGGAGCGCCGCCGTGAGCTTGCTAAAGAGTGCTCTCAGATTGCTGAGGAGGCTCGCATAGCTGTTCGTAACGTTCGTCGTGACGTTAACGGCAAGATTGAGCGCGATGAGGAGCTCTCTGAGGACGATCAGAAGCGCGAGAAGAACGGTATTCAGAAACTGACCGATACCTATATTGCACAGATCGAGTCTCTTCTTAAGACCAAGACTTCAGAAATCATGGAGATTTAAGTGCAGTTTGATACAGACAAACTCGTCCAGTATTTCTCAGACGCACCAGAAGATATCAGTCTCTCTGATATCAATTTAGAAACTATTCCGTCTCACGTTTCCATCATTATGGATGGAAACGGCAGATGGGCTACAGCTCGCGGACTTGACAGAACTGAAGGTCATAAGGCCGGTGTTCTTTCTTTGCGCGAGGCTGTTACTACAAGCGTGCGCCTTGGATTGGACGTTCTGTCGGTTTATGCGTTCTCTACAGAAAACTGGAAACGCCCTCAGCGTGAGGTTGACTTACTTATGCGTCTTTTTGCAGAGACGCTGCTCAAAGAGCTTCCGCTGTTCCATCAAGAAAACGTCAAGCTGCGTTTCTTTGGTGACCTTGATGCCTTGCCAGAAAAGACCCGCAAGACCTTCCAGCGCGGACTTGATGAGACCGCACAAAATACTGGTATGACGTTTGCGCTTGCGGTCAATTATGGCTCCCGCGCGGAGCTAACCAGAGCAGCTGTTCTTCTCGCCAACCAAATTGCTGAGGGTAGTGTGTCTGCTGATTCGGTGATTCCAGCAGACCTTGAGAAGAACCTCTTTACAGC
>JABZGZ010000004.1:0-26229 GCA_015259105.1 Atopobium sp.
TTGACGCTTACTCTGAGCAAATGTTTGACGCTGGCGCTGACCTCACTGGTCGTACTGCAGAAGAAGTCTTCCATGGTGACTACAAGGTATTCAGCCGTGGCGGCGTAAAGTTTGGCGTTGGCCAGGGCTCCTTCATGACCGAGTCCAGCCGCAAAGCTGCAGAGGAACTTGTTGGACCATTCTTGGAGACTGCCGCTAAGTCCGAAGAGCTTCCAATGGTCTTCTACATGTTCACCGACGTTAAGAGCCAGGTCACCGAGATGCTCTTCTACGGCGCAAATGCTGCCAACGTCATCGAACGCGCCTTTAACGTAAAGGTTGATGGCAACATTGCTGTTCTTCCAGGTGTTGTCAGTCGTAAGAAGCAGGTTGTTCCATCTCTCATGGCAACGCTTCAGACGCTCGCCGAGGAAACCGCCAACTAACACGGGTTTCTCGCGCGTCGCGCCTTATGTGAGCTTTCACTGCGCGGGTTTCTCGCGCGTCGGGTTTCTCGCCATGGATTGAAATGATAACGCCTACCTGCGAACTTGCGGGTAGGCGTTTTTCTACAGGAGCTGTTTACAGGAGCTGTTCTATGACGGCGCCAATTCTGTCTCTGATCACCAGGTTAGCGCGAGCATCGTACGGCGTAGGTTGGTCGTTGATGATGGCCATTTTGTTGCCCTCGTAGTAGTCGAGAAGACCGGCGGCAGGTTGCACTACCAGCGAACTTCCTGCAACCACAAGGACCTCCGCGTGAGAAATGGCGTTCAGCGCGCCGTAGACCGTGTCCATATCAAGGCCCTCTCCGTAAAAGACGATATCAGGCCTAATAACTGCGCCGCATTGACAGAGCGGCGCCACAGACGACTGCTCTTCAATCTGATCAAGCGTGTAGGTGTGGCCGCACTCTGGACAGTAAAAACGCGTCTCGTTGCCATGGAGCTCAAACACACGCTTGCTACCAGCAGCTTGATGCAGTCCGTCGATGTTTTGCGTCACCACCGCGCGCAACTTTCCCGCAGCTTCCAAGTCTGCCAGCCACTTGTGAGCAATGTTTGGCTGAGCCTCCCCCAAATGATGAGAGTTTCTAAAATACGTGTAATACGCTGCAGGGTAATCAAAAAACACATCAAGCGAGAAGATCTCTTCAAGCGTAAAGTCTGGCGCCTTGCTGTAGGCAAAAGACTCTTCGTTATCGGGGTCAACCGTTACGCCATTTCCCAGGTCGTAGGCTTCTTTTCCCATGTCATAGCCGTCTTGGCCCAGGCCAATGGTCATGTTTTCTACTTTGATACCGCCTTGGCGATACAGACCGTTAGTACCCCTAAAATCAGGAATACCGCTTTCCGTTGACACGCCTGCGCCACCAAAGAAAACAATGTTATCTGACGACTGAATCCAGTCTTTAAGCTGCTCAATCTTGGTCATTAGGCACCTCTAACCTAAAAAAGGGACCCGGATAAACTGGGTCCCTCGTCTCAAGCGCCGGAGCTCTTGGCGCTGAAAACGCTAGTAATCAAACTCGTCTGGAACATACTCGGTAAGGCATGCATCCAGACCGGCTTCAATTTCTTCATGGTTCATATGACGCCCAATGAAGCACAGTTTTGTTTGACGATCGCCCAGTTCATCATCCCATTCTGCGCGTAGCTCGGGTTTCTCGTCAAGAAGGGTTTCTCGCTCATCCTCTGGCAGCGATGCGTAGAACATGCCGTTCTCGTAGAACTGGACCTGCTTGCCGGCCTGCTCAAATACGTAGCTCATCTCGGGGTCTTGTGAAATCCAGATGCTACCCTTGACGCGGATGATATTCTTTGGCCAGCTAGCCACAAACTGGTTAAGTTTGTCCAGATCAAATGGCTGACGGCGGCGATATACAAAGGTGGTAATCTCGTACTCCAAAACCTCTGGATCCTCGTGCTCCTCAGGGTGCTCCATTGCATCCATCCAGGCAGCGGAGGCGTAGGCTTTGTCAAAGTCAAAACGACCCGTATTGATAAGCTCGCTCATTGGAATGTCGCCGTTGACCGCCTCAACAATAACGGCGTCTTTCTGCAGGCCGCGCACAAGGGCCTTAAGCTCGTGGAGCTGCTCTGGAGTAACCAGATCGGTCTTGTTGAGCACCAGCGTAGAGCAGAACTCAATCTGCTGAATAAGCAGGTTCTCGATGTCATCCTCTTCAATGTCTGGGTCGAGAAGATCGGCGCCGTTGTGGAACTCCTCAAACATGCGAGCACAGTCAACAACTGCGACGATGTTATCAAGGTTGAGGTGAGAGTGATTAGTTGCATGCTGGCTCTGATTGCAGAATGCAGAAATGTTATAGGTAATGGGGATTGGCTCACAGATACCTGAAGCCTCAATAATGATGTAGTCGAACTCCTCGGTATCGGCCAAATCACCCAACTGAAGTGCCAAGTCATTAGAAAGGGTGCAGCAGAGGCAACCGTTAGTTAGAGGAATAACGTCGCCTTCTTTAGCATAGCCGCCGTCTTTAATAAGACCAGCATCAACGTTAATCTCGCCAATATCATTGACGATAACTGCTGCGTGAATACCTTCAGTGTTAGAGAGAATGTGGTTCAAAATAGTGGTCTTACCTGCGCCTAAATAGCCGGTAAGCAGCACAATTTTCACCTGCTTTGGTTCAGACATAGTGAGCTCCTATCAAATGTCAAACTTTTATATCAAAGAATAAACTTCTTGCCTGTAAAAGTGGGCCCTGACGCTTAAGTGAGTCAGGGCCCAACCTTCGCGTTACAAATTATCGAGCTGGAAGCTTAGAAGCTACCGCGATCAATAATCTTGCCTTCCTTCATGATGACGTCCATGTTCTCAGGCGTGAGGTCGCGGATGTTGTTAGCAACGTCGCCCTTGACTACGAGGATATCAGCGGAGAGGCCTTCCTTGACAGCACCAAACTCGTTCTCCTTGCCAAGCATCTTTGCGCCGTTGTAAGTAGCAGCTGCAACAGTATCAAGGATGGAGATGCCAACCTTCTCGACAAAGTCATACATCTCATCGATGGTGACGTAGCCGTAAGGAGTGACAAAGCTGAAGGAGTCAGAGCCGATGGTAATGGTGATACCCATATCATAAGCCTTACGCAGGTTAGCGTAGGTGCGTGCAAGGCCCTTCTCGACAACAGTCTCGCCTGGGAATGCGTCAAGCTCTGGAGTCCAGTCTGGTGGATAAGTTCCGTACCAAGTTGGCAGGAAGCCGATGGTTGGAGTGAAGTATGTTCCCTGCTCAGCCATAAGCTTCATGGTGCGCTCGTCAAGCTCAAAGCCGTGAATGAGCTGCTTGCAACCAAAGCGGACGCAGTCATATGCAGCGTCAAAGTTATTGTAGGAGTGAGCATACAGAGGAATGCCTACCAGTGCGCACTCGTCAGCAATTGCCTTGATCTCCTCGGTGCAGAAGAGCTGCAGACGGTCGGAGTCCCAGCGCCAAATGCCGCCACCGGTTGCCCAGATCTTGATGCCGTCAGGCTCTTCACGGAGACGACGACGAATTGCCTTACGAAGCTCCCATGGACCGTCTACCTGGTCGCCCCAAGGGTGTCCGTCCTTGGAAATCTGCAGTGGCAGGTGGTGAGAGTCACCGTGACCAGCAACGCGGCAAAGGCCAAGGCCGGTAGCAAAGATACGAGGACCCTGCATAATGCCCATGTTAACGAGGTCGCGGATAGCAATACCATTGCGGCCAATCTCAACGACAGTGGTGAGGCCGTGGGTAAGAGCGTCATAAGCCTGCTTGACTGCGCATGCCTGCTTCTGAGCAACGGACTCGATAACCCAGTCGTTATCGTTGTCGGTCAGGTTGCCGGAGAAGTGCAGGTGTGTATCAACAAGACCAGGCATTACGGTATGACCGGATGCGTCACGTACCTCATATCCCTCTGGGACCTCTTTGCGAGGACCAGCATAGGTAATCTTGTCGTCATCGATAAGGACAAGGGAGTCCTCAACTGGTGCAGCGCCAGTACCGTCAACGAGCTTGCCGCCTACAAAAGCATACTTACTCATGTTTCCCATCCTTCCTTTGTTGTCCGCTCACTTCTTTTAAACGGACGAGGTTTACTTGCATAGTAAGCCCGGGTTAACTCCTTTGGAATAAGTTAGCCATGGTTGCCGGTAAGCGGAGCAAAAATACCCATGAACGGATGTTCAGATATCAATAATTTCATATAAACATCTAAAGTATTTGATTACTTCATATTTGCTATGACTACATTGCATAGTTGTGTCAAAACAGTTTTTGTCCGGTATCCGTGGTAAGGTTGAGAAAACAAATTAAGGAGGGGCAATGTCTCAGAATTCTTCGTCGCAGTCCAGCTTTTTTGCACTTATTTCTCGCATGCGCTACATTGAGCGCTGGTCGCTTATGCGCAATTCTCGATCAGAAAGCCTTGCTGAACACGCCCTTGACGTGGCCGTTATTTCTCACTGCCTAGCAACTATTGCAAATGTGCGCTATCACAGAAATCTTGACGCAGATCGTGCAGCTCTTATTGGTATATATCACGATGCATCAGAGATTATCACCGGAGACATGCCCACGCCTGTAAAGTATGCTAATTCAGAGATTAGAGATGCCTATCATCAGGTAGAGGCACGTGCCGAGAAAACCATTCTCTCCACACTGCCAGAAGACCTGCAAGATGCCTATGCTCAGGTGCTTACTCACAGCGCTGAGGCTTCAGAGAGTGAAGCTTATCTCAGAAAGCTTATTAAAGCTGCAGATAAGATTGCAGCACTCATTAAGTGTATTGAGGAGGCTCAGTCTGGAAACTCAGAATTTATTACCGCTGAAGCCTCAACTCGTGAAGTTGTTGAAGATTTAGCAGATTCTCTTCCAGAAGTGCGCGATTTTATGACAGAATTCCTACCTTCGTACGGAGAAACGCTTGATCAGCTTCTGTAAAGAAACGCTGATTTTGCCCACTTGTTGAGGAGTTGCTTTGCGCGCACTACATGCACGTTTGCCTAAAAACTTTGTTCTGGAAGAGCGCTTAGAGGCGTATTCCAGCGTTATTGAGCCTCATCCAGAGGCTTTGAGAGGAACGTGGGCTTCTGCGTGTGCGCCAATTACTGCTGAGGGGCATGTTCCCTTCTCTGAGGTCCGTGTAGACCTTGGCTGCGGCAAGGGATCTTTTACTGCCGCTCAAGCTAAGGCAAATCCTAACGTGCTTTTTGTAGCCATTGACACAGAACCTATCTGTATTTCATATGCTGCTAAAACAATTTATGAAGCAGGAGTGCCTAATGCCATCGTAGTTCCTGGTACCGGCATGAAGATAGATGAGTACTTCTCGCCAGAAGAAGTCTCTGTTATTTACCTCAACTTCCCTGCACCATTTCCTAGAATCAGACAGGCAAAGATGCGCCTCACTGATGCTGAGCGTCTTATGCAGTATAGAAATGTTTTGGCTAAAGAGGGTGTTGTTCGTCTTAAAACGGACAGTCAGCCACTTTTTGATTTTTCTCTTGAGCAAGTTGAAGTTGCTGGTTACAACTTTATTTGGAAAACGCGAGATGCTCAGGCTGATTTTCCAAATGACGTTCCTAGCGAGTATGAACAAAAACTTGGTGCCCAGGGTGCTAAGGTTCACGCGTATCTGATTGCTCCAGGTCCTGTGCCAGCAGATTTCACACCCACAGAGCCTGTCAGTCTTGTTGACTACCTTCCAGAAGATTTAGAGTCACTAACCTACGTTCCTCATGGAATGGAAAGCACGGTCCGCAATCTTGCAAACCGTGCTCGTAGACTTCGTAAGAAGGCTCAGTAATTTGTAATTGGCTATATGTAGAAACAGCCGTTTGTGAAAACAACCTTTGTAGGAGCGCTCCTTTGCGAGCGCTCCTTTTTAGGCCAACAGCCCTGACTCTTTTACTTGATCGACTTTATATTCAAAGCTCTAGTGGAATTAAGAACCGCAAGCACCATAACGCCTATGTCTCCAAAGACCGCTAGCCACAT
The DNA here is from genome assembly GCA_015259105.1 of Atopobium sp. Lineage (GTDB taxonomy): Bacteria > Actinomycetota > Coriobacteriia > Coriobacteriales > Atopobiaceae > Lancefieldella. The sequence goes on from JABZGZ010000004.1 coordinate 5,968, forward strand.
GGGAGCCAAACCAAAGGCTGCAAGGATCAAAACAGCAACCTTAACGCCAATAGCAAACACAATATTTTGCTTTGCAATACCCAGGGTATGACGAGCAATCTTTACGGCCTTTGAGAGCTTAGAAAGCTTGTCGTCCATAAGAACTACGTCGGCGGCCTCAATAGCAGCATCAGACCCCAAACCGCCCATAGCAACGCCTACATCAGCGCGTGCAAGAACGGGTGCATCATTGATGCCGTCACCGACAAAAGCAAGGGACTTACCAGCTGTCTTTTGGGCGAGAAGGCCTTCAACGGCAGAAACCTTATCCTGTGGAAGCAGTTCAGCACGAACCTCAGTAATGCCCATCTGAGCAGCAATCTCTTCTGCAACGTCGCGTTTATCGCCCGTGAGCATAACAACCTTAGAAACGCCAACGTTTTTGAGGGAAGCGATTGCTGCTGGAGCATCAGCTCGTTCGCGGTCAGAAATAACAATGTGGCCCATGTAGGTCCCATCAACAGCCACGTGAATGATGGTTCCGTGGTTCTCGCACGCTTTCCAAGAAGCTCCTACGCTCTCCATAAGTGCGCAGTTGCCAACAGCAACGCTCTTACCATTCACGTTAGCGCAAATGCCCTGACCAGCAATTTCTTTGATGTCCGTGATAACACAGTCATCGTCCTCACTTGGATAAGCAGCACGAAGAGCTGCAGCAATTGGGTGCGTGGAGTGCATCTCAACGTGAGAAGCTAGGTGCAGAAGGTCCTTCTCGCCAATAGCCTGAGGATGAACAGCAAGAACCTCAAAAACACCCTCGGTCAGCGTACCGGTCTTGTCAAAGGCAACGGTATCAAGGGTAGAAAGCATATCAATGTACGCAGAGCCCTTGATCAGGATGCCCTCCTTCGAAGCAGCGCCAATACCGCCAAAGAAGGCCAGTGGCACGGAAACTACCAGCGCACAAGGACATGAGGCAATAAGGAAGGTCAGTGCTCTTACAATCCAGATTGATGCGTTGCCCACAAAGTCTCCCGAGAGCAGTGGTGGCAAAAATGCCAGCGCAATGGCACTGTAAACAACTGCTGGAGTATACACGCGAGAAAAACGACGAATAAACCTCTCGCTCTTGGACTTGTTTTGGTTTGAGCTCTCTACCAGCTTAATGATGCGGGAAGCAGTAGAGTCTTCAAAGAGGTGAGTAACGCGGGCGCGTACCACACCAGAAAGGTTTACACAGCCTGAGATAATATTGTCTCCCACTGTTGCATCACGAGGCACGCTCTCACCAGTAAGAGCAACGGTATCAAGACTGGTAGAACCCTCGACGATCTCTGCGTCAACAGGAACACGGTCGCCGGGTTTAACCACAATAATCTCTCCCAGCTTAATCTCTTCTGGAGAGATAGTGAGCAGCTGTCCGTCACGTTCAACCGTTGCGCTGTCAGGACGGATATCCATAAGCTTGGCAATAGACTTCTTGCTGTTATCGGAAGCAAGGTGTTCAAACACCTCTCCTACCTGGAAGAACAGCATGACAAAGACGGCCTCATCAAACATAGGAGAACCGTTAGGCACAAAGCCAATGAGCAAGGCACCAACAGTAGCAATGGTCATGAGCAAGTCTTCGTTAAAGCACTCGCCCTCAGTGATGCTCTCCCATGCTTCTAGAACAACATCGTATCCCGCAACAGCGTAAGGCAACAGGTAAAGCAACAGTGCCTGCCAGAGCTGCAGGTCAAATGCGTGTTCAACCGCGTAAGCAATACCTAGCAAAACAGCAGAACAGACAATGCGAGCAATTTTCACCTTTGTCTTTGAGCTCATAGCTCCTCCTTGGGTTGTTGTTACGCCTAGTCTACTCCTTAAATTGATATATGTACATATATTCATACAACAATCTTAAGGAACTTTTCACAAGAAACTCCGCGGGCGAGAAACCCGTGGAGTCCCAGATAAACCTATAAATTTTGGCCGCAGTTTGATCCAAACGTTCTTCTCGCCAAGTGGAAAGCTAGTTGATCAGCGATGCGGGAGTTGGGATAAATCCCTCAAAAATGACAGGCGCACCTTCAAGCTCGGAGGCAATCATGTCCTCCTCGTTCCTAACGGTCCAGGTAATCAGATGTGCGCCCATGGTATTGCAAGCCAGCTTAACAAAGGGGTTCTTGCGATCTTCAAACTTGTATGAAATGAAGTCTGGGCGACCAACAGAATTACCAAAGAGAGCTGTAGCGCCAGCTCGTGTAGCAATGTTCATGTGCTTAGTCTGACGGTCAACCAGGAAATTCTCTGAGAGCTGGCCGCGAAGCATCTCAGGACGGTTCTGACGCAGCCACTGCAAAACGCGAGGGTCAAAGCTCTCGATGCATGCACGAACGGGACGAAGATCAAGAGCCTGCATAATCTTTTCTGTCAGCTGCTCAGCGTTATTGTTGCGTGTCTTAGCCTCAATAATCAAAGGTGCAGGTAGCTCACCGGAGCCACTCCATGCATAAACCTCAAGGACTTCCTCAAACGTTGGAATCTGCTCGTCAGTAGCAAGAAGCCTAAGACCACGAAGCTCCTCTAGCGTGGACTCCTCAACAATCTTCTGTACGCCACAGAGGCGATCAAGTGCTGAATCGTGAACAACTACCAACTTGTTGTCTGCGGTCAGGTGAACATCAACCTCGGAGCCAAAGCCCTTCTCGACAGCTGCGCGGAAAGCAAGCAGGGAGTTCTCTGGAATGCCCGCCTCGTTGTTGTAGAGGCCACGATGAGCATAGCGATGACGAGCAATTTCGTGCCAGCGCTCCAGAAGTAGGCGATCATTTTGCTTGCGAGGAGCAATGGAATAAGCACCGTATGCAGCCAAACCAAGAGCAGCACCAGCCACAACGCCACCAGCAATTGCAACGTTTCTGAGCGTCTTGCGTTTTTTGGTAGAGGCTAACAAAGCGTCAGAATCCTGTCCATCTTGAGCAGCAATTTCCTCAACAACATCTGCAACTGCGATATCTGCGGCAGCATCCTGGTGCTCGGCCAGGGTCTCCCCCATCTCTTCAAGCGACTCTGCAGTGCTTGCAAGCTGCTTTGAAAGCTTGTTCTTTGGGCGAGAAAAACGATTCTCTAGATTAGACTGAAGCTGTGCCTGAGCAGCCAAAACTGAAGTCTGAGCCGAACGAAGCGCAGACTGAGCACGAGCGACTGATGACTGAATAGCATCGCCGTTTGGCAGTGCTGGCCTAATATGAGCATTAAACCCAGCTGTAATCTGCTCTTTTGCGATATTACCTGCTAAGTTAGCAGCCTTAGAAGCCGTTGTAGCAAGCAGCTTTCTTCCAGCCTCGGATTGAAGTGCTGCCTTTGCGGCATACTGAGTAATTGCTAAACCTGCAGCTCTAACTGCAGCTCTCTTAATAAAACGACCAATCATGTAAGCTCCCTTCAATCTAGCTTTATTCTATCAGTCCAGTTCTCGCTTTTTCGCTACGTATTGCGACTTTCTGTGCGTAATCAGTATCTTTGTCTGTTCAAAATCGAGTAGTATGTAGTCCACTAACTACTATCTCAGGAGCATCATGGCTGTTATAAAACAAGAACACGCTCTCTACCTGTATAAACTACTCAAAGCTACCATTGGCGTCTCTAAGCAGACTCCCCTCTCTACCGTTGAGGGCGTGCTCATTGAAGACGACCTTGCACCGCAGGATTTTGGCTTTGACGACATCCGCGCTCTCATGGAGGCGTGCCCCGATTTCATCAAAATCACTGCGTTCAAAAAAGGTTACGTCTACGCAACACTTTTGACCTTTGAAACCTTTGAGGTTGCCCTTGCTGCTGGCGAGAAGAACGTCGAGTCCCAAAGCAACGGCAAACCTTGGAAGCGCCGCCGTGGGACAAAGTCCATTCGCGCGCTCAAGCCAAAACACCTGGCAGTTGAGGCGGAGCCTGAAGCGGAAGAACTTCCTACCCAAGAAGAGCCGACGGAGACAGAAGAGGTGCCTGCCGTAGAGAACTCGGAGGAACTGTCTGTTGCAGAAACAGCACTAGTCGCAGAGGAGTCTGCTGCTGAGGCGCCGGCTGTAGTAACGCCTTGTGCAGAGGCGCCTGAAGAAGACCTCCAGCAAGAATCTGCCGATGATGTCACTCCAGAGCCCGCTGGAACCGATGATGCCGCTCCAGAACCTGTCGAAACCGAAACACCAGCTCTAGAGCCTAAAGCTGCCGAGCCTACAGTGCCCGAGCCTGTAGTGCCCGAGCCTACCATCTCGCTTACCGTTACGTACAATCCCTACGACGGCTCTGATGAAGAGAAGACGCTTGAGGCCGCTCCTTCAGTATTGCAACAGGCGCTGAATGCAACAAGTTCTGTCTCGGCCACTACAACTTCTGAGTCTCCAGTTTCTGTGCCGGCAATCAATCAGAATGAAGCTCCTGCTCCTACCCCAACATACCCTGCCAATTTTGAGGAAGATGTCCACGTCAACAACGAGCTTCTCGGCATTTTGTATCAGATGGCTCCCGTTGACGCCAACGTCCTCAAGCAGTTGGAGGAAGACTTCAAACTTGCAGTGTCTTCTCGCGCGCTCATTTCCAAGGGCGGCACGTTTACGTTTAACACGCGTTACAAGAAACCGCAGACAGACGAGGTAATTACCGCTACTATCCGCAAGTCAAAACGCGGAGCTCTGCGTCCTTGGACGCTCTTGGAGCTTAGCGTTTCTGCAAGTGAGCTGCAGGATCAGGCAGTTGACGTGCTTCGCGGTCTGCCTAAGTCTGGTATCGCTTCATGGGAGAAACTGCCCGCCGCAGAAAAGCAGCTGCCCATAAACCCTGTTGACGTGGTCATGAACGAGGCTCCTGTCTCCGATTGGAATGCGCTTAGCACCACCTATCTGAGCGACGCGCCCTCGTTGCAGGCAGCGCAAGCTTGCCTTTCCGCAGCGTACGTCTACAGAAAGAACGAGCAGCAGCTCATGCACACTGACGCTGACTTCTCGCTTCCCGTTCCAGGTGCCGCACCTCTGCTCTTTGATCCCGAGTGCGGATTTGATGACGACTCGCCTCTGGTGCAAAACGCCCTGCGAGCAGCAAAACATGGATGGCGCATGGCCGTTGAGCTTTACAATCCCTCTAAGCACTGCATCTACCTTGCGCTTCCTACCTCTGATGGCGAGAAACCCCTTGCGCTGGTATTTGACACGTCAGCAGAAGGCCCTTATCACGTTGTTACAACACTGACTATTGAAGAAGCGTACCCACTCGCGCGCATCTTCTCTGATGGTCTACCTGCATGGATTATGCCGGAATAACCTCAGCTCACAGACAAGCTTCCTTCGCGAAACAGCTCGTACAACTGGTCACCAAAAAAGCCGCGTCGTGTGGACGCGGCTTTTCTTGTAGTTGGATTTCTCGACGGCAGGTACACCAGGTTTCTCGTCAAGTACACCGGGTTTCTCGCCAGCAGGCAGATTACCGGACACCTAACTTAGTCGTGCCATGGTTCAACAGGCCATTCGTTGCCCGTGAGGCTCCAATTCTTCATGTCGTTGGCGTCGCCGTTAATGACAAACTCCCTGACAAAGATGTCTCGCTTGCCGTTTGAAATGGTCTCGATGTAATAGCGAGGACGAACATCTCCCTCGTGGACCTCATCAAGTGGCGTTGTGTAGTTAGAAAGTGTCTGCTGGTCAACACCCATGTCCTTCAGGGTTTGGGCCAAGATGTCGTAGTGCCAGACAGGCGCGTCAGAAATCTGCATAGGCTGAGCAGCTTCTTCAGCAGTCTGACCTGCAGGCTTGTACATGATTACTGGAGCGGAAGGTGTCTGAATATCGCCGCCCGTCAAGTACCAATCACCATGGTCAGCGGTAATGATGAAAGACGTATTCTCATACACTCCCAAACGCTTGAGCTCAGCGATGTAGGCTTCAACAATTCTGTAAGCCGCGATGGTTTGCTCGTCAACGTTTTGCTTGCTTGGATCTTCAGTGCGCTCAACGTTGCGATCAAGCGTGTAAGGTGGATGCGAGCCAAACAGATGAATGAAACGGAATGAACCGTTCTGACCAGTATTGTCAATCGAGAGTCCGTAGTGCTGCAGCTCCTGATAATACTTGAGGTCATCCTCTGTGTATGGCTGTGAAGAGAGATCAACTTCGTCCATGTTGACTGACTTGCGCATGCGCATATTAAGATCCTCGGTATAATACCAGAATCGAGGCTTAAACACCCAAGGCATGTCCCTGCAGAACGCCGTCTTATAGAGAATGCGCAGTGCACCAAAAACATCCAGCTGATTATCAAGTCCCCTACCAACAGGTGGATGGTAGTTAACGGAATATTTCTGAGCTGTTCCTCTATAACGGTTGTAATTGAGCTGGTCGGTGTACAGGCCAGCCTCAAATCCAGCATTCTGGATATCCCTGAGATACTGATCACTCTGTGCCCAGTTATAAACAAACTCGTTGAAATTCTCGCCAGGCTGAGGACGTGTTCCAAAAAGCAGCGATGGTACACCATATCGAGTAGGAATCATAGAACCTACAGAGTTTCTATACCACGTAAATCCTGTTAAACCGGCAAATGTCTCTGGACGTTCATCGTAGAGTCTCTGAACAAAGGCGGTGTCGGTAGTATCAAGGACAAACACCACGACGTTCTTCTTGGAGGAAACGTTGTAGAGGCCCTCGCGCGTTGCGATAACCTGCTGGTTTTCGGCATGAGCATCTATCGACGCTGCGATTGCAGGACCCCAGAGACTTGCAACGCCCACTGTCTGGACAATGATAAGAGCGGTTGCGGTTACTAGAAGACCTGTTCTAAGCTGACGTGCTTTTAGGAGCGAGAAGGCCACTGCAGCCGCAATGATTGCCAGCCAGATGAGGCCAGAGACAATCATTTGGGTTGTGAAGTCTGACCAAATAACCTCGTGACCATCTGCAAGTGGCATACCACCGTTCAAGAATACTGCCTGAACGTATGACGCCACACCGACGGCGCCTACAAATGCAACGGCAACGTTAAACACACGCTTACGCAGGAGTGATAAAAGCACTGTAAGAATGATCGTAAGGATAAGACCTGCAATAATAACGGGACCTGCAACATCGTTGAGGTTGAAAGAAAGGTCTCGCGCATTGCTTGCCACCAGCTCAAGTGGGGCTACGACCAAGATAGTAAAGACAGTAAAGAAAGAGACAAGAAATGCGACACCAATACGACCCTTAGGTTTGAGGGTTCCCTCTTTTTGTTCCTTGAGACGAACAGCTTCTGCTGCAAGGATTTCTTTCATCTGAACGTTTGCAGCTTCTGCACCTTTGGCGTCAACCTTGTGAACTTTGCCTTCGACAATCTTATTGGCGTTCTCATCAATCTTAAGCAGACGGAAGAGCACCTTACGAGAGCGCCTAAACGCAACGCCAAGGACCGCAGAGAGTGCAACTACAACTGCTGCCAGCGCCTGGATGGTGTAGGTCATGACAGATGGGTCAACGTAAGCCTGCGCTGTTGCAGGCAGAAGAGCCCACCATACAAATGTCAGTACTGCGACAAAAAACGCTCCATGAAGGAAGGACGCGCGGCTTTGAATAGCGGAGCTGCAAGAGTTTCTCATGGTAGAAGTTGTTGTTTTAGTCACGAGAAACACCGTCCTCATCAGTTGTCTTTGTGGCGTCTTTAGTGGAGCTGACGGCGTCGCTTTTCTCAGCGTCGTCTGCAGCGTCCGCAGCAGCGTTCTTCTTGGTAGTAGCGTCGTCTGCAACCTCAGCAGCGTCCTCCTCCTGGTGAGCCAAAACACGCTCGAGAATGAATTTACCTGCGGCTTCTCCGCCGTGACCAAGGTTAAAAATCATGTTGTTACGAATCTCTTCAATCTTGTGCGACCAGCTGTCAGTCTCTTCAAGCATCTGCGCAACGGCGTCGCCCAGGCCCGAGAGGTCCTTAGGATCAAAGCTGCGGCCAATCTCATTCCTGAGCGTAATGTCGCAGGGATCTGTGTGAATCTTGCTCCAGTCGGGGTTATTCTCCTTCATTGCAGTGTCAATGAAGACTGACGGCTTGAGCGTGGTAAACGAGAACTCCTCAGCAACACTTGACCAGTCAGTAAAGAGCAGGTCAGCCGAGAGAACCGAAGTGTTGGAGCTGAAGTCGGTCTCAAAGGAGAGCTCCTCTGGGTCCGCGTCAGCGTAGCGAGCAAGAATCTCCTCCATACGGGCAGGATAGCGCTTCAAATACTCTGGGTGTGGGCGGACCACAATGCGCCAGCCGCGGCCCATGAGCTGCTCAAGCAGGCCGTCAAGGCAGCTGTCCATCAAGTTGTCATACTGCCACGAAGGACCAATCAGCAACAGGGGTTTCTCGCCAGGTTTGCGCTGGCCCAGATTCTGCTTCTGGTAGTTCTTGATTGACCTGTCGAGAAGATCGTAGCCAATAGCTGGCTTTCTCTTGGATGGCGTACCGTAGTACTTCTCGACCAGCTCAAGATCGTGCTGCTGGTGAGGGCCAACGCAGAGGACGTCGTCGTAGTAGGTGTACTCGTTGCGCGTCGAGGTGACTGTCATGGAGGTCATGTGGTGGCACATGTACATGTACTCAGCGTCTTTGCGCACGTAGGAGCGCTTCATGTAAGAGCTCTCCAGGTCACCGAGGGAGGTAACCACGACGTCGGCGTCGAGCTTCATGAAGAGCGTGATGAGGCGACGCTGGCCCAAGTAATAAGGAATCAGGCGAGGCTGCTTTTTTGCCAGCTCAAAGACCTGGTCATTAGGGTCAGAGGTAACGTAGTGGATGCGGATGTCAGAGTTTGCCAGCAGCCACTCAATAGCGCCCTGGAAGTATTTGTAAAAGCCGCTTGACTCAGAATAGAAAACCAAGTGCTTGCCGATGGTGTCAAAGAAGCGCTTGTAGTCCTCTTTTTCGCGGGCAGCATGAGGATCGCGCTGGAACCACTTGTGAGTGGACTTAGTTGCTGCGTCCATTGCCTCAAACTCGTCGCGAGCAGCGTTGAGATCGTCATAGTCAACCTGTTTACGAGGATCAATGATGATGTTGCAGACAATCTGGACCAGGATTGAGAGAAGGTTTGAGCAAACCCAGTAGAATGCCATGCCGCACACAACGTAAACCGCAAGTACAAGCGACATTGCGATGGAGAGACCGTTTGTGGTGTTCTTCTCGGCACGAGACTGCTCGCGCTGGAGTGGATTCAGCTTGTTGGATGCAAGGCCAAGAGCAACCGAAGACAGGGCTGCCGCAAGAGGCATAATCCAGGTGATACCTCCGTCAATGATTGGAGTCATGCCCAAAAACTCTGTGCCGGGGGCACCGGAATCAGTGATGCCATGAATGACGTCTACCAGGCCAAACAGAATGACTACCTGGATGGCCAGAGGGATAAGGCTCAGCAGCGGGTGATAACCTGCCTTTTTGTTGAGCTCGTTGGAACGTTCCTCGATGGTCTCTCTGTCGCCGAAGTAGCGTGTCTTCAAGCGGAAGGTCTCGGGCATAAGACGCACCATAACAATGGAATTTTGCTGCGTCCAAAGCGCCAGAGGCATCAGGATGATTTTAGTTGCAAGGGTAAAAAGGAAGATTGCCGCCCACCAACTGCCGGTCAAGTCATATGCGGGCTGAACGATAAGTGAAAAAACGTGTGCAAGCTGCTCCATATACAAACCTTCTACGAGAAAACTTCTACGAGAAAACTCTACAGAAGCCAATAAAACCTAAGACCTGAAAAACCAATGGAATCCATGGCAGGCTAAAAGAAAGCTACGGCATCTAAATGAAGTCTGCAGTATCTAAAGTTAACCTGAAGTATCCATTTGTGCATAACTGATTTATGGTATCAAAAAACGCTATTTATCGGCAGTTTAAAGCAAATAAACAAAATGGAATATCTTTGATTTGCATGGATAAAATTTATACATAAATTGTTCTTTTTCAAATCATTCTCTTAAAGTTACGTAGGCAATTGTCTTTCTCGTTAATCAAAATTTAACCCCTGAAATGGCATTTTATTTGATTTTGGGGTTGCAATCGCAGTTCTGCTGGCTAAAATACTCTCCATGTTATTTTTAATATTCGGCGCATTAGAGCGCTTTTGAAATGAGGAGATTCTATGCAGGCAAATCTGCAGGAGCTAAAAGAGACCTATTCGCGGCAGACGTATAGTGTGTTTTCGATTAACCGCCAGCAGAAGATTGCTGACTCCCAAGTTACTTTTTCGCTTGCTCACTCTGTTTTCATCATTCCTGTATTTGGATCAGCTGAGATTACTATTGGTGGCAAAGAATTCATCTGTGAAGGAACCACAGTTGTGCACACTCCTGCAGGTCAGACCGTAACGTATCGCACACTCTACGGTCGCTCGTTTGACCATGTAAACATCTACTATGATGGTGTTCAGGGAGATACTAGCAGCCCAATCTTCAATGCGTACGCATTTGATCCTCAGGGATTCGATCGTATTCTTGATAAGACGCTTGACCTGGAAAAACTTAACACTACCCCATCGCTGGACAACCGTGTTGCGCAGATTGTCAACGGTACCGAACTCATCAAATCAATGTTCCTGCTCACCAACAGCCAAAAAGTCCAGGAGAGCATGGCCGAGGCTCGCACGTACATTGAGCTCCACTTTGCAGATCCAATTACCATTCCTGGTCTGGCTAAACGCTGTGGCATGAGTACTCAGCGCTTCTCCAACAATTTTGTTCAAACATTTGGCGTTCGCCCTATGACATTCATCATTGCAAAGCGTCTTGACCATGCTCAGCAGCTGCTTCAATCTGGTCTTTCTGTCCGCGAGACCTCCGAGGCGGTTGGTTACAATGATCCGTTCTACTTCAGCAGGCTTTATAAGAAGCACATGGGCGTAACACCTCAGGACGTTCATGACAGCTATGAGGGAAATGTCCTGATTAAGTAACTTCTCTGCTTCAGGTTGCTTGCAGAAATCACTTGTAGCAAAACCTGGTCGTAGGTTTATCACAAAGTTAAGGGTCAGAACGTTCCGTTCTGACCCTTTTTTGCATAATCGGGTCATAAAATGCATTCCTGTGAATACGTAATTTTTGTACTCAAAATTATGTGCCGAAAAAGGTAAAAAACCTGTTTAGTTGGAAATGAAAAATGAAAATTAGCCGATTTATCTCCAACTAAGACGATTTTTTACCGCACCAAAAACTTTTATCTGGGCAAACGTTGTATGCAGAAAAATGAGACTTCCAACTAAACGGATTTTTTACCACTTGGAGACTTATTCGAGCGTTTTCCGAAGAATCTGAGCCATCCGCTGCCCACTTATCAGCCGTCTATCAGCATACTTCGAGCGTCTCTGCAAGAAACCAAAGACGCGTGAGCCACAAAAAATCCCAGCACCCGAAGGTGCTGGGATTTTGCACTTGAAACTTTAAGGGCAATTAAGCAGCCTCAACAACTTCCTCGGAAGCGTTGTCTTTCTTAGCAAAGTGCTCAGCAACGTAACCAGTGATCAAAGGAGTCAGGATTGCAGTAACGATAACTGCAGCTGCTACCTGTGCGTTTGCTGTTGCAAGAGCAGCTCCGCCATACAGAGCTGGGTTAGCCTCTGCCATAGCAGCAGGTGTAAGTGCATTTGCACCTGCGCAGGAAGAAATAGCAACACCAGCAATACCAGTTCCGCCAGTTGCTCGATCAACAAAGTAGTTGATAAAGCCACCGCAAACAGAGCAGATAACGCCAAGCAGAATACCTGCAGGACCAGCCATGATGAGGGAATCGAACTTCATAGTGGTTCCCATAGCAAAGAAGGTCATGACAATAATTGCTGGCAGCGCGCTGGTCAGCATCTTCTTCATGGATGGGAAGAAGTTGCCAAGCAGAATACCAATAATAATTGGCAGAACTGCACCAAGCAAAGACCAGTTGATTGGCGACTGACCAGTTGCACCAAGAGCAAGCATGGTAACTGGAGGGCCAACAACCAGCGTAGTAATTGCGACTGCACCCTGCTCATACTCATTACCGTAGTCGGCCATCAGACCTGCGTACATGGAGTTGTTTGCACCAGAGCAAGCAGCAAGGATGACCATAGAAGAAAGACCAAGCAGGTTGTCGTTCAGGAAGAACAGAACAGCAAGGCCAAGAGCAACGCAGAACACAACCTTAGAAATAATGATGATTGCGCCGCGAAGTGCTGCCTTTGGTGCGCTCTTGAACGAAATAGTTGCGCCAACGCACAGCATAAAGGCGCCAACCAGAGCAGCAGTACCCTTAACGGTCATTGCTGCGGTAAAGCTGCCGAGCGTTGGGAATACCTCTGGGAAAAATGTGTTCATGAAAACACCAAGCAGCAGAGGAATCAGAATGTTTGCACCTGGGATGCGGCCCAGTGCCTTAAATGGGTGCTGAATAGAAATTGGTTCTTTTGTAGACATCAACAATCACCTAGTCCATTACGATGCCGCCGTCGCAGTCGCCAACCTCACCGTTGACGAAGCTTGCAGCGTCGGAAGCAAAGAACAGTACCATCTGTGCAGGCTCAGATGCCTGTGCAGGACGACCAAGAGGAATGATGCCTACGACCTTCTTGTACTTCTCCTCATCGTTGGAGAGTGCAGTGGTCATATCTGTAATGGTGAAAGATGGGCAAACTGCGTTACAAGAAATGCCGTACTTGCCGCCCTCTTTAGCGATAGCCTTGGTAAAGCCGTTCATACCAGCCTTGGAAGATGCATAAGCAACGGTGCCAAGGAGGCCGCCGCCAATCTTGCCTGCGACGGAAGAAACGTTAACAATACGAGCGCCGCCACGGTCAATAAAGTGCTGCCACAGAGCGTGAGTTACGTTGTAAGTACCAGTGAGGTTGGTGTTGATGGTGTTGTTCCACTCTTTGTCGTCAACCTCGGTGAAAGGAACGGAGCTAATGCGACCAGCGCAGTTGATAAGAACGTTGACGTCGCCGCACTCCTCAAGAATCTGAGCAATGGTCTTCTTAACGCCCTCTGCGTCTGCAATGTCCATTGTGTAGAAGAAGTTACCCTCGCCAAGCTCCTCGACAAACTTGCGGCCAGTGTCCTCGTGACGAGAGCAAACGATTACGTGTCCACCTCCAGCAACAATACCCTTGGAGATCTCAGCGCCAATACCAGCGCTTCCGCCTGTAACCAGAACCAACTTACCTGTAAAATCGAATGCCATGCTCTCTCTCCTTATTTTTCACGAGCACAAACCATTGGAAAACAAATAAATTCTAGCCATATTCACATAATTTTCTAGACAAAAAATATTTTTAAACCACAAATCCTATGGTCAATACGTTAAAAGAAACTAATTTGCTTAAAATGTGACATAAATGACACATTAAATTTCACGTTCAACCTATTGGACATTTGTCTGCAAACTGAAGTCTTTTTCTTTCCTCAAAAATCTCAAAAGTTAGACATAGCTAACTTTTAGGAATACAATATGGCGAGAAACCCGTTGAGCTCGTAGCTCCAAACTCCTAACTCTTGGCCTCACGCTATCAGTTTCTTGCTTTCAGTCCCGTAGCTACCTGCTCTCATCTCTTTGAAGGAAGTCGCCATGAAACATCGCTGCACGCATAACCCGGCAGTCGCAAACCCACACCCGCACGCTACCCGCAATCCTCTCCTAACCCGCAGGTCAGCGCTGACCTTGCTCAGCGCAAGTTCCGCAGCAGCCATCGCTTCTCTCGCCGCGTGTGGCCCACGCGATTCTGCTACCAGCTCAAGCTCCGCGCAAAACCCAAACTCCTCGGCTCCCCTTGTTTTGACCACTTTTACCGTCATCCAAGACATGGCTTCTCGCGTTGCGGGAGAGTTCTGCCAGGTAGAGTCCATCACCAAGGCCGGCGCCGAGATCCACGACTACGAGCCAACACCCGACGACCTCAAGCGCGCACAGAAAGCCCAGCTCATCCTCAACAACGGCCTGGGGCTTGAGCGCTGGTTTGAGCGCTTCGTCGATGACTCGCCTGCTCAACGCGCCGACCTCAGCGAAGGCATCACCGCCATCCCCATCGCCGAAGGTGACTACCAGGGCCAAGCCAATCCGCACGCGTGGATGTCGCCCACAAACGGCAAGATCTACGTCGAGAATATCGTCCGCGCGCTCAGCAACCTTGTCCCTGACCACGCCAAGGACTTCGAGGCCAACGGCGACGCATACAAAAAGGAACTCGACAACATCTCCTCTCATCTAATCGAGGAGCTCAGCTCGATGCCGGAAAACCAGCGCACGCTGGTGACCTGCGAGGGAGCGTTCTCGTACCTGTGCCGCGACACCAACATGCAGGAGCTCTACCTCTGGGCCGTTAACGCGGCCGATGAAGGCACTCCGCAGCAGATCGCAAAGGTCGTTGAGACCGTAAAAGCCCAGCAAATTCCTGCGGTGTTCTGCGAGTCTACGGTAAGCCCTAAAGCAATGCAGCAGGTAGCCGACGAGACGGGCGCCACTCTCAAAACTGACGAGAAAAACATCTTGTATGTTGACTCCCTCTCGGAAGCCGATGGTCCCGTTCCCACCTATCTTGACCTGCTACAACACGATGCGGACGCAATCGTATCCGGTCTTATGGGAAGGTAGCGTTCTCAATGAATCTTTGTGTTTCGCAACTTTGCGCCTGGTACGAGAAAAAAGACCGCGAGAAACCCATTATTTATGACGTGAATTTCTCGCTAGCAACAGGAGATCTTTGCGCACTTGTTGGCGTCAATGGCGCCGGTAAATCTACGCTCTTCAAAGCACTGATGGACACCATCGCATGGGAGGGGTCACTTACTTGGGATCAGCAACCTCTTTCACAAGCACGTAAGCAGGGCAAAATCGCGTACGTCCCTCAAACTGAGGCAATTGACGCAACGTTTCCGCTGCTTGTAAAAGACGTTGTTATGCAGGGTAGATACGTTCATCAGGGTTGGATGCGCATACCTTCCGCTCAGGACAAAGAGCTGGTTGCCCAAGCACTCGAACGCGTTAACCTGGCCGACCTTGCGGATCGTCCACTTGCCCAGCTCTCCGGAGGACAAAGAAAGCGTGTTTTTGTAGCGCGCGGAATTGCACAAGCCGCTGAACTCATATTTCTTGATGAACCATTTGCGGGGGTAGACGCTCGCTCTGAGGCCATCATTACCGAACAGCTCAATAACCTCAGTAAAGAAGGCAAAACATTGCTTGTTTCAATTCACGACATCAACCTGGCTCAGCAAAAATTCCCGCTTTGCCTGGTCATCAATAAAACCATCACCGCGCAGGGTTCCTCAAAAGAAATTCTTTCTGGAGACGCCCTCCTGCAGAACCTTGGAATTTCTGAAGACACCCACATTGAGGAGGTGCTCCATGCCTGAGGTAGATATTCTCCAATACGCATTCATGCAGCGAGCCCTCATCACCGGAATTGCAACCGCCATAGTCTGCGGGCTTTTGAGCTGCTGGATTACTCATATGGGATGGTCGCTCATGGGCGACGCCATCTCCCACTCTATTCTCCCGGGCGTAGTTATCGCTCACCTGCTGGGACTTCCCTATCTAGTGGGAGCACTTGTGTTTGCTCTTATTACCGTGGTGTTGGTCGGACAAGTCAAAAAGAGTCAAATCGTACGACCTGATACTGCTATCGGCATTGTATTTACTACGTTTTTTGCGCTGGGAACTGTTCTCATATCAAAGGTTCCAAGCCAAATCAACTTATCGCACATACTCTTTGGCAATCTTTTAGGAGTAACCACTCCCGATATGCTGCAAGTTATTTGCATCGGTCTGCCAATTGCAATTCTGCTTATCCTTAAAAATAAGGACCTGACCTTGCTTTCATTTGATCCAACACAGGTCCAGGCAATCGGCCTTTCCACTAAAACGCTCACTTCATTCTTACTTGTTGCCCTAGCCCTCGCGATTGTCATATCACTGCAGGCAGTTGGCGTAATTTTGTCCGTTTCGCTCCTTATTGTTCCAGGCGCTTGCGCAAGACTTCTTACCAATCAGATGCGCCATATGCTCTGGATTTCTCCGCTCATTGCTACGGTCAGCGTTTTAATTGGAATAACAGGCAGTTATTACCTAGATGCCTCTTCTGGAGGCATGATTGGATTAACCCTCGGCGTGGTTTTTTGCATCATTTTTATACTAAAGAGTTTACCTAGGTTTACTTTTGGGCATATACTAGACAAGAACTAAGAAAGGAGGACCAATGCATACTACACTGAGCGCTTCAAAAGCCCAGCTTACTCACGCGACTCGTGCGCAAAAGCTCTTGCACAGGCAAGCATCAGCGGCATTAAGAACATCCATTGGTCTTATGATCGGAGCTCTTCTTATTGCAATTGTCCATTAAGGCTTCATCTCATAAATCACCCAGATTTGGCGAGAAACCCCCTCCTATTCAAAGGGTTTCTCGCTAAATTTTTATATAAGTGTTTGAACGAGAATACCCACAGACACCGACGCAAGGTTAGACAAGATTGAAAGTGTCCATGGAGCGTCGCTTACTCTTTTTACCTTGTAAATTAAACCCTCAACAGCAATGACGGCCAGTTCAACGGCAATAACACAGCCGTAATACTGCGCACTATCCGCGACCCAATCCATGCAAGCGCTGGTAATATAAACGGCAATTGGATTAGTAAAAATCTGAGCTGCAACAACAATCAGAAGCGCCTGTTTATTTTTAATGCCGAGCAAACGCGCAACGGTAAGCTCAACAACAATGGTCAGAACCAGGCAAAACGTATACGTTTGAATCGTCGTGATAAAAAACGGCGAGAAAACTGGCCCACTAGTCATGGTGCTGGTCGTCCGAAGGCCTTGCAGCCTCGCCATCCGAAGCCTCTGCAGCCTCGTCAACCGAAGCCTCTGCAGCCTCATCGTTCGAGGCTACGCACTCAGCCTGCGGCTCGTGCGTGACCTGCGTATCGTTTGAAGCCTGCATTAAGCGCTCGTGACCAAATGGTCCCGTGGCCACAGTGTCTTTGACCAAAGTCAGACTTACACCCAAAGCGAGTGCTGAAATCAGACTCATTGCAGAAAGCACCAAAGGATGCTCCAAGCGAAGTCCCAAAAGCGCAGGTAAAGCGCCTATCGCCAAAGAGAAGCTGGCCAAGCCAAATGCGGTTCCCTTTGCTTCGTGCAAAATATTAGCCAAAGAAGCCAGCGTGATCGCCATTGTAAAATTAAAGAAAAACACAGCTAGGAGGCCCATAAGAGGCATCTCCCATGAAGGAACAAATAAAGTAGCTGCGGCAATGAGCGAGAAAATAGCTGTAGTTCTAAAACCAATACGGTCGGCAACCATTCCGCCAAGGGCTTTACCTGCAAATACACCAAGAATGCTCAAAGCCAACAGGAGCATTTCGCTCTTCCAAGGAAACGCCATGACTATGCCGGTGTAGCTTCTGAGCGCAACCACAAAGCAGAGCAAGAAGATTGCAAGCAAAGTGCGAGAAGAAAACTCAGGAATGGCAAAGGGAACGTTATGTATATTCCAATACTTTTTATTAACTTTTTGCACCACTCGGGTAATGCTTGCGCATAAGAACAGCAAGACAAGCAGGGAAAACGCAATCTGAAGTCTTCCCATTTGAGCACTTTGTGTGCCTAAAAAGACTCCAATTGCACCAGTTGCAATAAAGATTCCCGAAGGTCCTGCATGTTTTTGCGAGATATTAAGGACGCTCAGTCCACCTGCACTATGAAAGAGCGCGTTTCCAATCGCAAGCAAAAGAATCGCAGGCCACTCGAGAAGGGCTATAGGGACCAGAGAAAGAATAACTCCAGCGCCCACTAAAGCATACGAAAGTAAGGCGGCATAGGAGTTCTTATCCAGCTGATCCAGTACAATGCCTATAGGGAGCTGCAGGGTAAAGGCAACTATGTCATACAGTAAAATACTTAGCGCAACAACTTCCATCGAACCTTGGCCAGACTCTCCCAACACTCGGCTTACCGCGCAGAGCATGGTAGACACGCATGCAAAGTCAACTACAAAATGGCACAACGCAAATGCAAAAGTAGTGACTTCTTTTTTGGGGAGAAGTTCCTGTGTTGTGGACAAGGTTTTACCTGCGACGCCTTATGATCATAATGAAGCCAATTACTGCCACAAGAGTAGAAACTGCAGCCATGGCTAAGAAGCTAGATGATCTACCGATTCTTGGCGTAGAAATAACATCAGCTTTTGCGATAACGGGAAACGCAATTGTCAAAACAAAAGTGCTGGCAGCAAGCGCGATTTTTTGGGCTGAACCCAAACTAGAACGTAGATGACGATACAGTGACATAGTACCTCCTTCATCAACTTTTTAATATTTTACCAGCACACACGCCGCGTTCCAAATGTACTTCCGTAAACGGCATAAAAAAGCGCCCGACGAATGTGAACTACCTCCCATTTCTTATGTCCAAGAAATGGGAGGCAGTTTATATGCGGGTGATTATGATTCTGTAGCGTGTTAGCGGCGGCTTTGAGGCCCGGCGCACAAAATAGCGCAGCTTTGGTAGCTTCTGCCGAAGAATCGACATGTTCTTAATCAAGATAGCCAGGCAGCTAGGCGGTCGCACTACCTGATATACATCTCTATGCATAAACTTCATGTAATATGCTGAATAATGAATAGAGAAATATAAAGAATTTAACTATAGGTAAATTCCACTTCTAAGGAACACACCTATGACAGATATTCTGCACAATTGTGGGCATATTACACATCAAATGAAGATAATCTGCACGTTTGAGGTATTTTCAGCGTAATGTATACGTCTTTTTGACAGATTATCTGACTTAAGTGTGTTTTGAACTGCCTCCTATTTCTCGTGTCCAAGAAATGGGAGGCAGTTCATACGCTGGCTCTCTTTTGGGTTTCTCGCCATTTTGCTTTACTATAGCCACATAAGGAGATGATGCGCCATGAACAAAGCAGCTCAAGTAATCAAAAACCTTTCACAGGGATTTTTAATTTCAGGTATTTTAAGTGCACTCATGGGCGCATACTACCTGTTCGCTAAGGCAGGGCTTCCTTTGCAGGATCCTCCGCTGGCGCTCAAAATTCAATACGAGATTGACTTTGGCGTTGGCGAGAAAATGTTTATGTTAGGTATAACCTGCCTGTTTATCGGCTGCGTTGGCTATACCATTGCGTGGATTTGCTCCAAGACAGAAAAAGTTCAAGAGTCAGATAATCATCAAGCTGGAAGACCTTCTCGCCCTGGCGGAGCAAACTAAGGCGCGCAGACTGAGGCGTGCGCAGGCTAGTTCGGCATCGTGTGACGCAACACCTTGAAGCACTCTAGGCTGAATTCATGTTCATCATCAGCAGATGCGGGACAAACACAAAAATTTGAACTATTTTTAAAACAGTATTGTCCATATAAACTATACTATTCATCAGCCAAATTCACTTTTTATGTGAATACTAATTTCTCTTAAGTTTTGACTATCAATTTGTAAGAAAATGTAGCTGTAATATGCACATCTTTTTGAGGGGCCATCATGAAAAAGGGTTTTCTTAAAAGAATCTCAGTCTTTCTAACCATGGTTGTGGCATGCCTGTTTATGTCTATTAACACAGCTCAGGCACTTGATCGCCAGAAAGACGATAGTGATCTTACCCAGATCAACATTTACCAGTTCACGCTGACCAGGGACAACATGACTGTTCTCTCGCAGGGATCTGGCGTTAAGCGTATTGAGATTCCTGCTTCTGATACAGGCAATCTTCCTTCAACCGCCTTTGTTGTACAGCCAACCAAGGACGGCTCCAACCAGCAGTATGCTCAGCCTCTCTCGCTGAAGTTCTCCAACGCTGGCACGGTTGACGGCAAGTCTGTTGACGTTTATGTCACCATTAACTCGCTGGATCTTACCCTTAAGAATGCTAACGCAGATTACAACAATCCCAATAAGACCGATGTTGCATTCCTGACCGTTGATGAGAACTGGGGAACCAAGTCCTTCCAGATCATGGACTACATCGACGTGAATCACCCCAGCTACACTGCTGATATGTTCAGGTCTTATGCAATCAACGCAAACGTGACTGTAGAGCTTAAGTACACTGATGGCACCCCTTGTGACCTCAAGCTTGTTATGCAGCCAAGCGATATTGACGTTGTCGGTGATACTGGCGCAAACGAGACCTTCTCGCTTATTAACGCTAATAGCACCATCGATAGCATTGTTATGAATAACAGGAACATTCTTGTTGAGAGCACAAGCGGCAACAATATTACCTGGAATCCTGTTCGTGGTACCTCTGGTCCCGATCAGGAGAAGAACCTTGCAGGTTTTGCTGTTAAGTCCAA
>JABZGZ010000004.1:26239-30458 GCA_015259105.1 Atopobium sp.
ACCAGCGGCAGCCTTTTTGGTGTGTACACTGAGGCAATTACTCCAGCTCCTGTAAAGGCCGTTGATCCAGAGCAGGCTCCTGCCAAGGCTGGAGAAACCATTACGTATACCGGCACCTTTACGCTGCCAAAGCAGGGTATTGATACCATCGGCAAGATTAAGTCGATGAGCATGGTTGACACCTTTGACGAGCGCCTTGATTTCCAGAGCCTTACCGTAAGCTTTGACGGCCAGACCCTCACTGAGGGCACCGATTACACTGTTGCTGTTGACGGCCAGAAGGTTACGGTCAACATCAAGGATCACCTGCTCACCAAGGCAAATGGCGGCAAGAAATTTGTTATTACCTACAAGACTGTTACCAACAGCAAGGTAGAGACAGACGGCTCCAACATTGATAACGAGCTTACACAGGTTGTCGACGGAAACGTTGCTCACTCCAATAAGGTAACCACTGAGCTTCTGTACGAGAAGACCCACGAGTTTGTAAGCGGCACTCCTAACAGGGAGCTTCCTCAGGAGGTCCTGGACCTGCTTCCTGGCAAGCAGACCGGAATTCCTAACGGCACTACCGTTACCCCTGATCAGCCACTTGGCGGCGTCACTCGTGTTGAAACTCCAGATGGAACTTGGGTGTTCATCGGTTACGATCACGATTCTGAGGTCATTGACCACAAGAACGCTCACTTCATTGGCGTTTGGGTAGTTCTGCCTCAGCCAAAGAAGGACGTTCTGGACGGTCAGGGTAACTCCATCGACGGCAACAAGGTAACTGCTGGTCAGGTGCTTACGTACTCCGTTACCTACACCAACACCACCAACACCGCTCGCGATGTCACCATCACCGATGTCATCCCAGAGCACACAACTTACGTTGATGGCTCCGCTGATAACGGCGGCACCTACGACCCAGCTACGCGCACCGTAACTTGGACTCAGAATGTTGCTTCAGGCGACACGCTCACCGTAACCTTCCAGGTCAAGGTCAACAAGGGCGAGAAGGACGTTACGGTTGTAAACACCGCTCACGTCAGCGATGGTCTGATCGACACAGATACCAACACCACCACCAACCCTGTTGTCCCTAAGCCTCGCAAGTCCCGCACTCCTTACACTGGCGACGACGCACTGCAGAACACGCTTATGTTCGCTATTGCAGGCAGCGCAGCAGTTCTCTTTGCACTGGGTACGCTCAAGCTTCACGCAGCTAGGAACTAAGCTGCAGCGAGGTTGAGACGCTCGCAGGCATAGCGCACGGTAACTTCAAGCCGCTCTCATTTTGAGGGCGGCTTTTTGTGTAGGACCGTGAATGTGTTCGCATGCACACGCGTTCGTACATGCGAGCTCGGGCGCACGCAAAGCGCCGTTCAAGCGACGTTCAAGCGCAAGAACGGCATCCGAAGCGCAAAGATTGCATTTCACGAGCCAGTTAGTGCATTTGAGTGACACGAAGTCCCACATAAGAGATGCAACCGTTATTCTAAAGATGCCTTAAGGCAAGGAAGCAAGCGGACTACAATTCCGCTGCAGCAAGAAAACGAAACGTTAGGTCAAGTAAGTTGTTTGGAAGTGTCATGGAAATTCGTGTAGTTGAAGAAAAGGGTCGCGCGCAAATCGAAGTGACCATCTTGAGCGGCCCCGATGACCCGCGCGTTTCGGGAATTGTCCGTCAGCTCCAGATGGTTGACGGAAAGATGACTGGATACGTTCCCGGAACCATCAACAGGCGCGTCGTCCTTCTCGCGGATGTTGCATGGATTCAGACGGATGGCAGTGTGACACTGATTCACCTGGTAAACGGGGAGACTCTGGAAAGTTCTAGTCGCTTGACCGAGCTCGAGGACGCGCTCAAAGACACGGCGTTTGTGCGCACTTCTCGACAGGAACTGGTCAATTTGGATCAGGTTACGGGCATCAAACCCGCAGGTTCCGGCCGCATGTTGCTGTCGCTTGGCGAGAAACCCCTTGTTGCTTCAAGAAAGTACGCTGCGGAAATCAAACGACGTATCGGAATTGTGTAAGGGCCAGCGGATTTTCTCGCGCATCGCTCCCGGTGCCGAGCGCCAAACACCACTCGAACCACACTTTAACAGCAGTTTTATCCCAGAGAAGGGAACATTATGGAACGCAACGAATCACAAAACTGGCAAGGAATTGAGCGAAAGACTCAGCAAGAATTTGATGAGGGACTCAATAAAACAGTAGGTCAAATCATGTGCAAAGGTATTTCAGGTGGCGCGATATGCTTCACCGGCATCTCGCTTGTGTATGGCGTCATTGCGCTGGCAACCAATTATGGTGACAGGCAAAATAACATCATACTTCTTACGCTGATCGCCGCCGGCGTCCTGTCGGGGATTTACCAGCAGATTTGGTTCAACTATCAGCCTCTGATTACTAAGCTCAGCTACCTTCACAGGTTTCTTGGCTTCAACGTTTGCCTGTTCCCAACGCTTGTGGCGATGGCGCTTATTGGCGGATGGGTTCCAAATATGACGCAGGCTTGGATGTCGTTTACTGCGCTGTACCTGGTCATTCTTCTGGTAACCACTTTGATTTTCAACGCCATGTTCAAGAAAGAGGAGCAGAAATATAAGGCTGCTTTCGAGAAGTACCAGGCGTCTCGTCGTGCATAATGTTGCAGGTTATGTATGATCAACTATGTGCACTTAAATTGACAGAGAGCCCGCGTCATCGTGCGGGCTCTCTACATTTTTAGCAATGCAGTTTATTGACGGCGAAGGCGCAGTAAAAACCAGGTTAATCGCGTGTGCGGAAAATCTTGGCAGCTTACTCAGAGCCGTGTCGGTTCGAACAAATCGACTTCGTAGATTTTCCAGTGTCGATTGATCCAAAACCCAGGTAATTATGTGTCCAGTTAATCCAAAAGTGAGGTAATTATGTGCTGAAAGGCACATAATTAGGTGGGTTTTGGATCAAAATCGTTCTTCTCGACACATAATTAGTTCACTTTTGGATTAATCGAGGTTCAAAAATCTACAGCGCCAGCATGACGCACATATTTGCATCGGTTTTGGATCGCGCGGGCAACAAAAAGCAGGTGTCTTTCTAGGGATCCTTGTGGTCGCACACAAAAGAGCTCGGCCTGTCGAGAAGACCGAGCTCTTGCGAGTCACACCTGACCAGCGCCTCCGACCAGCGTGTCTGCCGTGCGCCCGAGCGGTCGCGATCTGATGGTCGCGCTTACTTTTTCTTCAGAGCGTTCAGGATGCTGATAATGATGTGGTAGAGGAGCGCGGAAACAGGCCAGATAATCCAAGAACTTTTCCAGTCCTTGGTGATGAAGCTATAGCCCACGTACAGCAAGGTAATGGTGCCAAAATACGCCCTGGCAATTGGCCTGTACTTCAATGCTGCGGATTTGGAGTTTCTCTTGTTGCTTTTCTCGTCGTGAGAGAAATCGCCTTCCTGAAGGAGAACCCTGTAGCCATCCCTGAGGATTCCCGAGTAAACCAGCAGGTAAACGCCAAGAGAGACGAGAATTGCTGCCACAAAGAAACCAAGAGCAAAGGTGAGACCAGTCCCGTAGTACGAGGCAATAAGGAAGGGGATTGCGCTCAGGATGGTAAGGCAGACGCCGGCAGCCTGTTGCACGTATCGCAACGATTCTGTGGACTCGGCGCGCCTACGAACGGCAGCCTCGACACCATACTGGAGCTCGAGAGAGGCCTCCTTGAGCTGCTTAAACTTCGCGAGCTTCATGTCCTGGAGAATCAGCAGGCCAACGCCCGCAGCAATGAAGAGCATCATGATGCAAATGCCTGCGATACCCATCGCATCTGGAGAAATGTGCATCGGATCAAAGTAAAGCGCGTCTTCGCTGTATGTTGCAAGCGAGACAAGAAGCGCGGGCCCCAGGATAAAGAGGGTAATTGCACCTGCCGTGGGGCGAGAAGTTCGTGCGATTGCATCCAGGTATTCGGTGGCTGTGTCGAGAGAAACGCTGAGCTTCGGTGCCACAGTTTTGCTGGTAGATGCGTTGTCAGTGGAAGATTCGCCGGTGGAGCCGTCGCCGGCGGTGCTGTCAGTGGTGCTACCCGCAGCGGGATCCGAAGAGCCGCTCTGCACCGAAGAGGCCGCGTAATCAGCAGCGATGGCAGTAGCTGGAAGCTCCTCAAGCTCGTCTTTGAGCAGGTAGGCTGTGGAAACGCCAAAGAGCTCGCTCATGGACATAATCTTTTGGATATCAGGCATGGAA
>JABZGZ010000050.1 GCA_015259105.1 Atopobium sp.
ATATAAGTCTATTCATGTATAAGCATATTAGATGCAGTTTATGCATAGATATGCATATCAGGTAGTGCGACCGCCTAGCTGCCTGGCTATCTTGATTAGAAACATGTCGATTCTTCAGCAGAACCTACCAAAGCTGCGCTATTTTGTGCGCCAGACCTAAAAGCTGGCGCTAACACGCTGCAGAATCATAATCACCCACATATGAACTGCGTCCCAAAACTTGGACATAAGAAATGGGGGGCAGTTCACTTTGACTTAGAGCGCAGTTCTCAATTGTTTTGGTAAGAATTTAGATTCTGCAAATAATTTATGATTCAGCGTATGCAAGCATGCAATGAGGGTATAGTATGCCGTAGTTAACAAATTGAGGAGTGTCTGTATGAGTCCTATTGATATTTTGGTTGTCCTTATCGTCATTGCTCTTGTTGCTCTTTGCGTCCGCTCTCAACTTAAGAGCGCAAAAGAGGGTTCTTGTTCTGGCTGTTCTTCATCCAGCAGCTGTGGCACTCATCACGGTGGAGACGGTCACTGTGGTGTTGCTCAGAAAATGATTTCTGACGTCGATAAGGCTTTTGACGCTCAATAGGTCAATTGTCACAATTTCATTAACAATTTTTACCATTCGCCCGGTTTCAGGGAAGTGGAAACATAGCCGTAACAAGAATGTGTCATGGTAGTTACGATTCCAGTTTTCTGACCCGGGAGGACCGTATGAGTACGGATAAGAAAATTGACTATATTCTTCGCACGGTAGAGGAGCGAGACGTTCGCTACCTGCGTCTTTGTTTTACCGATGTACTCGGCGGATTAAAGGCTCTCTCCATTTCCCCCGAGGAGCTAGAAGAGGCTTTTGTTGAGGGCATTGGTTTTGACGGCTCCAACGTTGACGGCTTTGCTTCCCAGGAGCAGTCCGATCTTCTCGCGTTCCCCGATGCAGATACGTTCCAGATTCTTCCATGGAAGACAGATGATGGTGTAGTTGCAAACGTATTCTGCGATATTCAAACTCCTCGACGTGAGGCTTTTACAGGCGATCCACGCCTTGTACTGAGAAATGCTTTTATCAAGGCAGAAGACCTTGGCTATGTCGCAAATGTTGGCCCTAAGCTTGAGTATTTTTATTTTGTGAGCGGGACTGAGCCAAAGCCTATTGATCAGGCTGGATACCTTGATTTGAATTCTGCTGACCTCAGCCATAGCCTTCGATACTCCACGTCTCGTGCACTTGAGAATCTTTCTATTCCTGTTCAGTATTCTTTCCATGCAGCTGGCCCTGCTCAAAACGGCGTTGAGCTCCGTTATGCAGAAGCACTAACTTGCGCGGATAACATTGTTACTGCTCGTCTGGTTATCAGGCATATTGCAACACTTCACGGTGTGTTTGCTTCGTTTATGCCAAAGCCTCTTCAGGGAGTTCCTGGCTCAGCCATGCTTTTGAATCAGTCGCTTCTTGACCACGATGGCGAGTCTCTGTTCTGGGCTCCAAAGACTGAGAGCGAGGCCCACCTTTCTGAGCTTGCTCAACACTACATTGCAGGTCTTATTAAGTACGCTCCCGAGTACATGCTTATTACTAACCCAACGGTTAATTCCTATAAGCGTTTTGATCGTGATGCTATTCCTGCCTATGCAACCTGGGGTCGTAAAAACCGTTCTGCTATGGTTCGTATTCCTACGCATAAGCCAGGAAAGCATGTTGCCACCCGTGCTGAGCTGCGTATTCCTGATCCAACTGCAAACCCTTATTTGGCAAATGCTGTAACGCTTATGGCTGGCCTCAAGGGTATTGAAGAGGGTCTCTCTCTTCCTGAAGAGTTTGTGGGCGGAAATCCTGCTGATTATGGCGAGAAACTCCCCACAAATCTTGGAGAGGCACTTGAGCGCTTCAAGCAGTCTGAGCTTCTCAAAGACGCTCTTGGTGAGCATATCTTCTCGTATCTGTGTGAGCGCAAAGCAGAGGAGTGGCGTGAGTTCTGCCTTACCGTCACTGACTGGGATACCCAGAAATACTACGCTGGTTGCTAAGCAACTATTCTGCTTGCATTTATTAGGTACCTTTGAACCCTGTTCTGATTTTTTCAGAGCAGGGTTTTTTGACGAGAAACCCTTGTTTCACGCAAAGAATGTAGTCTTCTTACTCGAATTGTTACCGTTTTATGAACTGAAAAAATTACTTTTACCTGGGCTTTATTGGATAGAATGACTCAATAATAGTCATTTATACAAAGAAATATAGCTTCTCACCATTTTTATGCAATAAAAACGAGAAATACGAAGAAAATTATAAGTAGATTTTTCATATTTGATTCCTATAATTCATTCCAATGAATTTCAGCTCAGATTTATTCAGGAAGAGGCAGATATGAAATCTTCATTTGTAACTACAGCTAAGAAGGCTGCCCTAAAGGGCGCCGCAGTTGTTTCTATGGCATGTGCGCTTATGGGTCTTATGGCCTGCTCACCCTCTAAACAAGAGACTGCTCAGCAGAGCACCACTGCACAGTCAGAGTCCGGCTATACGCTGGTAACTAAGGGTCATCTGACTGTTGTTGCAGAGCTTGGTTTCCAGCCTTTTGAGTATTTTGAAGGCAACTCAACTACTCCTGTTGGTTTTGACGTTGATCTTATTACCGAGATTGCAAAAAGGCTCAATCTTGAGGTTACGTACCTGCCAAATCAGAAGTTTGACACCCTTGTTCCAACTATTAAGCAGGGTGGCAAAGCAGACGTTGCTATCGCAGGTATTACTATCACTGACGAGCGCTCTCAGGAGGTAGACTTCACTACTTCTTACCTCGACTCCAATCAGTCTCTGGTTGTTAAGTCTGGCAGCACCGAGACCGAGCAGACGCTCAACGACGCCTCTAAGAAGGTTGTTGTTCAGACAGGTACTTCCGGCGAGGACTGGGCTAAGGAAAACCTTCCAAAGGCAACTATTGTTTCTGTAGACGATGTTGCTGCAGCAATGGCAGGAGTCCAAACCGGTTTGTACGATGCTATGGTCATTGACTTGCCTGTTGCTTCCAATCTGATTAGCACTTCATACTCTGATCTGACTATTGCAAAAGAGATTCCAACAGGTGAGCAGTATGGCATTGCTGTTTCTAAGGACAATCCCGCACTGACCGAAGCAATTAACAAGGTTCTTGCAGACATGGAGAAGGACGGAACCATGACTGCTCTCAAAACCAAATGGTTTGGCTCTAACATCTAGTTTTATCAGCTCAGTAAAAAGTGCTTGAAGTCAGATTTGGCTTCAAGCACTCACTGTTTTCATCAGGATTTATCGCAACTAAGCTCTAAAGGAGTATCACGTGATTGCACTTTTGCACAAAACTATGTCAGGACAGCAACTGTCCTTGTGCATGTCATCTGCGAGTTTCAAAGCTGAATCTGCACCTCAGAGTACGGCTTATAATTCAGCTAAGTCAAAGCTCTCGCATAATCGTGCGTACTCCTCACTGCTTGTAGTTCTTCTCGCTACGCTTCTTTTGAGTGGGCTGTTCTTTATGTCTCTGAGCGTGTTTTCTGTTCAGGGTGCGTTTGCTCTCACCACAAATAAGGCAACAACTAAGTCAAATCAGACAGAAGGCAATGGCGTTATCGGTGGCAAAGAGACTCGTTTAACCTGGGAGGGAACAGTTGAGGACGAGCAGGTCTTTCAGCTGACTTTGCAGCTTCCTGAGGGCTCCAATCTGCAGAGCGCAACCACTAAGGTGACCGTTCTTTCAGGTCTTACGCGCGAGAAGATCGAGGCAATTGCAAGCGTCCAGGGAACGCAGGTTGTGATTTCTTTTGCAACGCCGGTGGATGCTCAAAAGCTGATTCGTGTAGAGATTTCCGGCATAAAGTTTCCTGCTGACGGCGGTTCGTACACTGTTGAGGGAACCTATACCACTGAGCAGGGAACTCAAAAGCTTGCTTCTTCTCCTGAAATCACCATTATTCCTAACACACCTGTTCAGGCTCTGGTGAATTGGCTTGATGCTCAGCCTTGGGTTGAAGCGTGGAATTCCAACCACTTTTTGGGGATGTTCTTAAAGCCTCAACTGATTGTCTCTTCAGTGGTGATGCTTTTTCCTGGATGGCTGGTTTGTCTTGCAATTGTAATTTGCGCCTATCCTGTGGCCATTGTGCTGGGAATGGGCTTTGCGCTGTTGAAGATTTCCAAGAATCCACTCCTGCGTGCACTTGCGGTGGTATATATCAATTTGTTGCGTGGAACCCCATTCTTCCTGCAGATTTATATTCTGTTCTTTGGCCTTCCTATGTTAAATATCAATCTGGACACCAATCTGCTTGGCTTTATTGTGGTTGCTATCAATTCTTCTGCGTATCTTTCTGAGATTTTCCGCGCGGGCATTCAGTCGATTCCACAGGGTCAGTATGAGGCAGCAAGTTCTCTTGGTATGAATCGTTTCCAGACCATGACGTTTATTATCATTCCCCAAACTATCCGCCGAGTAATCCCACCTCTTACCAGCGACTTTATTACGTCCTATAAAGATACTTCGCTGCTTTCTTCTGTAGGTGTTATGGAGCTGATGATGTTTGCTAAAAACCTCACCACCTCAACGGGAAACATGACGCCATATATGACGGCAGCTCTGTTCTATTTGGCAATTACCTTGCCACTTATTAAGGTAGTTGGCAGTATCGAGAAACGCATGGAGCAGTCAGAAACAGGTAAAACAGTAAGCGTCGCAGCTAGTAAGAATTAAGCTCTTTCCAAGGAGGAAAACTAATGTCTTTCTTTTCTTTCAAAAAGAAGTCGAACACAGAACAACCTGCCTTGGATGCTGAAGTTGCTGCACAAGAGGCATTTGAGCACGATAAGCCGCTTACTAACCATGCTTTCGAGTCAGGTGAACATCCTATTGTTCGTATTGAGCACCTCAATAAGTCGTTTGGATCAACGCATGTCTTAAATGACGTTAACCTGACTGTTTGGCCAGGTGAAGTAGTGGTTGTGCTTGGTCCTTCGGGCTCCGGTAAATCCACCATGCTTCGTTGTATCAATCTACTGGAGACTCCTTCTGCAGGTCATATTCTTATTGAAGATCAAGAGATTACGGGCACAAACGAGGCAGAGGTAAATGCGCTTCGTAGAGATGTGGGAATGGTCTTTCAGCAGTTCAATCTGTTTGGTCATTTAACGGTCAAAGAGAACGTAATGATTGGTCAGATTAAGGTTCTAGGAAAGTCAAAAGAAGAGGCAGAAGCAGAGGCGCTAAAGCAGCTTGAGGCTGTTGGCCTTGCCGATAGAGCAGACTTCAAGCCTGGTGCGCTTTCCGGTGGACAGCAGCAGCGTGTAGCAATCGCTCGCGCCGTTGCTATGCATCCAAATGTACTTCTGTTCGATGAGCCTACTTCCGCGCTTGACCCCGAGCTTGTTCGTGGTGTTTTGGACGTCATGCGTGATCTGGCAAAGAACTCTGGCATGACCATGATTGTGGTAACGCACGAGATGAGTTTTGCAAAAGACGTGGCAGATCGCGTGGTCTTTATGGAAGGAGGAGTGGTAGTTGAGCAAGGTACTCCTGATGTCATTTTCAACAATCCACAAAACCCTCGAACAGCTGAGTTCATTGGCGCTCTTGCGTAAAACCCATACTTTTTAGAATTAATACGCAAACGTAAAAAAATATTTTAGGGCGAGAAAATCTTCTCGCCCTAATTGCAGATAATGAGGTATATCTGCTCTTTATTCGCAGCTTGTGGTATGCTTTATAAGATTAAGCTTATCCTAGGGGGAATCGATGCATCACAAGAATATTCTTCTTGTATCTGCAACGACACGCTTACATGAACGTATGCGTGAACTTTCGCATGTCATTGATGTGTCTATTGCTCTTGCAAATGCAGCCTCATTTTCTCAGGCTGCGGCTTCTGGTCACACGTTTGACCTTATCATTCTTGATCAAAAAGAACTTTCCCAGGATGTTATCAGCACGGTTGAGAATTATTCTGCGCAAAATGGTGGAATTGCTCGCCTGTTTGTTGCTGACCTTGATAATCTTTCTAAGTTTGTTCTGCCTGTTCAGGGCAAGAGCGATTTTATTTTGTCTACAGCAACAATTCAGGAGTTTAGCCTGAGGTGCTCACTACTTTTGTGGCCAGGCACCGAGAGTACTTCTAGAGACTTGGTTATTGTTGACAATATAAAGATTAACCTGGCAACATATCAGGTTTACATCGATGAATCTCCTGTTGATCTTACGTATATGGAGTATCTGCTGCTGTCATTCTTGGCAACCCATCCGTCTCGTGCATACTCGCGTGAGGCTCTTTTGCAGCGTGTTTGGGGCTTTGAGTACTGTGGTGGCACTAGAACAGTTGACGTTCACGTAAGACGTGTTCGCTCAAAGATTGGTCCTCAAGCAGCTGCTCATCTTGAGACGGTTCGTGGCGTAGGCTATCTGTTTAGAGCATAATCGCAGGTACAAACTGCGTTTAATGGGATCTGCAAACTTCTTTCTTACGAGCAGGACTCCCGCACGTCTTTCTCATAATGAGAAACGAATTTTTGTCCGGTATAACGGGTAGAATACTCATATTGAAAAATTGATGTTTAGCGCAGAATTATGTGCGTTAGTTGTTTGCATCAAAGTGATGTTAAGGAGGATGTCTATGGAGAACCAAGCACATGGCTTAACCACAGATTCCACTGTAAATAAGCGTTTTTCGCCAGTTAAGCAGACTGGATTTATGTCTATGTTCAAAAGCTCAAGTGTAAAAAGAACAGCTTGTGCAATTGCTTTTGCCGTTGCTTGTGTTCCTACCATTGCTTTGGGAGAGGGAATTTCTAAGCTTCCTGCAGTATCTGGTCAGGCAACTATTTCTCAAGCAGCGACGTCTCGTCCTGCTGCAGAACCAACTGATACTAAGACGGCAGAAACTGTAGCTTCTAAGGTTTTGCCTTCGGTTGTGTCCGTTAAGGCTACCAGTGATTCATCGGGCTCAACCGGTTCTGGCGTTGTATTGAACACAAATGGAGACATTCTTACCAATTACCACGTCATTGAGGGTATGGATACGTTCTCTATCTCCGTTAATGATAAAGAGTATGAGTGTACTGTTGTTGGTACAGATCCAACCTCTGACCTGGCCGTTCTTCATGCAGATCTTAAAGGGGATAGCCTTACTCCAATTGAGATTGGTAATTCCGATAACTTGGCTCCTGGTAGTTGGGTTATGAGTGTTGGTAGTCCATTTGGTCTTGATCACTCTGTTTCTGCAGGTATCGTTTCTGCTCTTTCTCGTGGAGATATGCTTGAGACAGAGGGTGGAGAAACCACTATTTATGCAAACCTCATCCAGGTTGATGCAGCTATTAACCCAGGTAATTCTGGCGGCGCTCTGGTTGACTCTAATGGTCAGCTTGTGGGTATTTGTACGTTGTTCTCGTCAGATACCAAGTCATTTGCGGGTATTGGCTTTGCAATTCCTTCTAACTATGCCATTGATATTGCAAATCAGATTCTTTCTGGCCAGCAAGTTAAGCATGCCTATATTGGTCTTTCTATGCAGACCGTTACTCCTCGATTTGCAAAGCGCAATGATCTCTCGGTAGATTACGGTGCGTATGTAGCAGGCCTTCTTGATGATAGTCCTGCAGAGGGTGCTGGTATTAAAAAGGGTGATGTTATTGTCTCTATTGGTGGAGAGCGCGTAGTTTCTGCTGATGCAGCTATTATTGCCGTTCGCTCTCACAAGATTGGAGAGACCGTTCCTGTAGAAATCATGCGTGGAGAAGACCGCCTTACCATCAACGTCACGCTTGGTTCTGATGAGACGCTTTCTACTAAGAAAGAGAAAGAAAAGAACAGAAAGAACGAAACAAATAACGATACTGATGATAAGCAGGATCGTACTGAAGATGATGATTCCTATAGGTATTATCGTCAGCAAAACTATTGGGAAGAATTCTGGGATTACTTCACTAATCCTTATGGAGATAAAGACGTTGATTCCGATAATCCATTTGTGAACTTTGTTGAGAGCGTTACTAACAGCATTGCTCAGGTAATCTACGGGATTTTTGGTTAACACTCAGATCGCGTTTGCTGTGTTTGCGTTTGTTTGTTCTGCTATGAGTTAGGGGAGTCTCGTGGATTTACTTGTGCTGTTAGTTTTGGCTGTAGTTGTCATTGTGCTTATCGTGAGCCTTGTCACACTTTCCTCTAAGCTTTCGCAAGTAAAGACGCTGCAAGAGCAAAGTCAAACATCATCTGCAGAGCTTATAAGAAGCTCCCAAGAGTTGGATCGTCGTGTTACGGATAACATGGCAAAAATGCAAGAGCTTATGGATACAAAGCTTGAGAAGGTAAGAGAGGTAGTTGATCAAAAGCTCACCTCAACACTGCAAAATCAGACGAAGCAGACTGATCAGCGTATTGCTCAGCTTGATGCTCGCTTTGATGCTTTTCAGCGTCGTGTGGATGACAACATGAAAGCAACTTCCCAGGCTTCAACTGAGCAGCTTGGTAAGGTTAGAGAGACTGTTGACAAACAGCTCAGCGACATGCGTAAAGAGAATGAAGCAAAGCTTGAGCTTATGCGTCAGACCGTTGACGAGAAACTCCAGAAAACGCTTGATGAGCGTATGACTCAATCGTTTCAGCGCGTATCTACGCAACTTGAGCAAGTTCATCAAGGCTTGGGAGAAATGCGTGGCCTTGCAGAGGGCGTTGGAGACTTAAAGAAAGTTCTCTCTGGCGTTAAGACTCGCGGAATTGTTGGAGAAATTCAGCTTGGTGCAATTCTGAGAGACATTCTTTCTCCAGAGCAATATGAAGAGAATGTTGCCACTGTTTCTGGTTCTTCTGAGCGCGTCGAGTTTGCTGTTAAGTTGCCTGGAGAGTCGGGGGAGACCGTTTGGCTTCCTATTGATTCTAAGTTCCCTGGAGATACGTACGAGCACCTAGTGGATGCAATCAATGCAGGAAATGAAGAGGCGATTGCTGCCGCTAAAAAGGGTCTAGAGACTCGAATTAAGGCAGAGGCAAAAGATATCTCTACAAAGTATATTGCCCCACCAGAGACAACTAACTTTGCTATTTTGTTCCTTCCTTTTGAGGGACTTTATGCAGAGGTAGTCAGTCAGACGGGTTTGCTTGAGCAGCTACAGAGAGAATATCGCGTTAATGTGTGTGGACCTTCCACTATGGCAGCACTTCTTAACAGTCTTCAAATGGGATTTCAATCTGTTGCTATTCAGAAGCATGCCGACGAAATTCAAAAGGTACTCTCTGCGGTTAAGACAGAGTTTGAGACGTATCAGGCGCAGCTTGAGAAGGCTCAGAAACAGATTAGAACTGCAGAAACCACCATTGATAAGATTCTTACTACTAGAACAAAAGCTATGAACCGCAAGCTCAGAGGTGTTACTGCATTAGAGAGCCTTGAAGATGCACAGAGTACTTTAGGTCTTGTTGAGGGAAGTGTAGAAGATCAAGAGGACGATGAATAGCACGTATTTTTGAGTGCTGAGTTTCTCTTTCATAGGTAGATAAAAAACGGCGGCTTCGGTCGCTGTTTTTTTGTTGCATAAAAATACCGTATGGGGGTATACTGTTTACAGAAACTAATACCCCCTTAGGGTATGTAAAGGAGGACAGATGGCTCAGAAAGACGGCCAATCACAAAAGACATGCT
>JABZGZ010000051.1 GCA_015259105.1 Atopobium sp.
AAGATAATCTGCACGTTTGAGGTATTTTCAGCGTCATGTATACGTCTTTTTGACAGATTATCTGACTTAGGTGTGTTTTGAACTGCCTTCCATTTCTCGTGTCCAAGAAATGGAAGGCAGTTCACTCTTGTAGATGGCTGTTTTTTGTACCGCAAATTTTGTACCGCGATTAAAGGCATTCCACCAAAGCTATCGAGCAAAAAGCTCCCAAAAAGCAACAGCAGATGATGCAGCAACATTAAGTGAATCTACCTGATGAGACATGGGGATGATGGTGGTAATGTCACAAGCCTTAATGGTTTTCTTATCAAGACCATAGCCTTCACTACCAAAGAATAGTGCAGCTTTTTTACCTTTTACCAGCTCTTTATTAAGAGATACTGCAGAATCTGTGAGTGCAAGTGCACACGTAGTAAAAGAATGAGCTTTAAGCTTTTCAATAAGGTCCGGTGAAGTTGTCTCTTCATCCAAACGAGTCCAAGGTACATTAAGAACCGTTCCCATAGAAACGCGCAGAACACGCCTTGAGAGGTTGTCGGCGCACTTGGCAGTCAAGATAACAGCATCTACATTGAGGGCCGCAGCTGACCTAAAGACAGCGCCAACGTTGTTAACGTCTACTAAATCTTCTAGTACGGCAATATGCTTTGACGTGCTTAGAATCTCTTCTAGCGATGCACCTTGAGGTCTCCTCATGGCACAGAGCACTCCTCTATTCATCTTGTAGCCAATAAGCTGTGTAAGCTGCTCATCTGGAAGAATGAAAATAGGAACGTCATCTGACAAAGGATGGAACTTCTCGACAATTTGCAAAATATTATCTGTATGAGAAGTATTTGCAAGAAATGAAAGCGGCTTGCAGCCTGCGGCAAGCGCAGTCTCAATCACAAAATGTGACTCACAAATCATGACGCCGCGAGTTGGGTCAAGACGATTACGAAGCTGGTTATCAGTCAATCGAGCATACATATCAAGACGACTGTCGTCAGCTGAATCTATGTGAATAACTGGATGTGTTGCCATAAATAACGTACCTCTCGCCTCTTGATAGACAGTATTCTCTCACTCTTGAGGCAAGAGTAGCGTCATGTATTCCTAGATTACTTCTGTAGCAGCTTTCTCTTGAGGAAGAAGCTCAGAGAAACCAGCGAGACAGAGGAACAGACAAGTGTGCCCTGAAGCGCAACCTGAGAATAATCTGCAGTATCAGGACGCTGTGACTTCTTCTGAGGTTGCTGAGGCTTCTTAGGAGTGTGCGTCTCAGGTGTTTCTGGCGTAGTCTCAGGCTGCTTCACGTATACGTGAGTCCAATTTGCAGTAATGGCTGGCTGAGAAGTATCACTTGTGCCAATAATAAGATTGACTTTTAAATGCTGATACGAATCAAAGTTATCTGGATCTGCAGATGTTGGGGTAAGCAGATATTCAATTCGATACTGACCAACAGGCAAGGTGTCATCTTGATATGAAGAATAAACAACATCCTTAAAGTGGTTAGAAAAATAAACTGCATTGCCATCGGCATCAACAACACGAGGCGTGCCATCTGATGTATAGGCCAAGTCATTAGTAAATTGACCATTCTCAAACAACTGAACATCGTAGGTATCATATCCAGGGGTCCTACTGATAACAATATCGCCATTGTGCGTAGCAGCACTAACAGGGAAAAGCTGAGTAACATCTTGTGATTGAATCTCAGCCATAAGGCGAGCTGTCACGGCATCAATATCCAATACTCGCCTTGTACCTGCATCAACCGTGTGATCATAGTTGTAAGAAGAGATGGTAGCTGGCGCATTCTGAAGACCAGCGTCAATAGGCTTTAAAGTAGTTCCAGTATCTGAAACATATGCGGTGTGTGCGAGGGTGTAGTAATACGTTATATGTGTCACATACGTAGTTGGACGGACAACATTACCATCACCATCATAACCAGCGGAAATCGTATAAGAGTCAACTTCTTTGTGGTCAAGAATGTCATTACCCACTACCTCTGGAGCCTGGAACAGACCTTGTTTTTCAGTCTTATTTCCGTTGCTATCAACAAACGTTGTGAGATTACGGTCAATATCAGATACACCTACATGCATGGTATAGATGTAATAGAAGCCATGCTCTTGATCATACGAGAGTGTTTTTTCCAGCTTATACTGACCCATAGACAAACTAGTATCAATAACAGCAGTATTATCTTGACCAACCGACCCTTGTGCCAGCTGACCATGAGCAATGTATGAATTAATTCTGTCTCTGTGAGCCTGAATATCATTGTCTGAATCAAACTCAAACACCGGAAGCAAGATTCTACGATCAGTTACGCCGGCAAGCTCCGGATGAGTCTGAATGTATGCATCTACCGCTGCATCATCTGTTGTATAGCTCAAGGAATCATCTGGCGAGAAAAGCGACAAGTCAAACTGGTCTCTATCTAGGTAAACAAAATCACTTACCTTGCTATAGTTTGGATGAGAATCGGGGTTAACTGCCTCATAAGGCTTAACTTGCTCAAGATTATCAAACGAAGTTGAATCATTGCCCACGAGCGGTGCAAAATCAGACGGAAGAAGTTCATACGACTTAACATCAGTGTGCAATAGCAGCTGATTGGCTGAATGAGAATCCGATTGGCCTGATGATGCAGTAGCAACAGCAATTTTAGGAAAAGCTGAAATGCATAAAAGAAGTACAGCAAGAGCAGTACAGACGCATCTAAATTTTTGCGTAATACTATTGACTCTAGTTGACGGCATACGCTATTGCTCCCCTTGCAATTGAAAAATAATTATTTCTAAATGTCGTATATATTACTCCAGTTTTGTTTATCTCCTGTGGAAAATAATTCCTCGTAAGTTCCATAAAATATGTGACGAATATGCACTACACTAAATAGTTGTGTCTTTGACTCAATTACAGAAAGTTTGTTGGTCAAAACACACTGATTCTTGCTGTGTAACTTCGTATTTTATAAGGAGTGCTCCTTGGCTAAGCACTTTGCAAAAAGCTCTGCTTCTCACACCGCTAACCTACAGCCTCTTTCCTCGGAAGAAGCTACAGAGAAGACACCCTCCCTTAAAGATTCAGTTCCAAGTCTTGGCGATACAGATATGTACGTTGCTCTTAATGAAGAGCAGGTAAAAGCCAATCAGCTCAATGAGTCTTCACAAGCTACAGAGTCTCCAGAAGAGCAAGCAGATGATCTAACTGTCATTGCTCCCCTTGATAGCGCAGAGCTTGGAGAAAAAGAAGAAGCTCCTGTTAACCACAAGAAACATCAGTGGTGGAAAATACCTGCCGTACTCGTTGGTATTCTCGCCCTTGTGTATGTGGGTGGAGCAATCTTCTTTAATTTCTTCTTTATGCCTCAGACCAGCATTTATGGCAAAGACTACTCCTTAAAACCTGCTTCAGATTTACAAGCTTCTAGAGCAAATGAGGCCTCAAATTACTCCGTCCAAGTCTCTGGAAATGGCGTTGATTTAACCATCAAGGCCTCTGATATTGATTTGACGTACGACGCAGCAGGATATGCTCGCGATGCTATTAGCCAGCAGAACCCTTGGATGTGGCCACTGGAGCTTACTCGCAGCAGGTCCCTGAGCCCACATGCAACCGCTTCATATGATACAAGCAAGGTTGATGCACTCTTCAATCAAAGAATTGAGCAGGCAAAAGAGTCTGCTCACACTCTAGAGAACAATGGAATTACCTATGACAGTTCAGCTAAAAAGTTTATTTTTGCTGACGATGCTATTGCTACAAGGCTTTCTCTTGAAGGCGTCCATAAAGATTTGCAAACCGCTTTTGATAATCTGAGCACCACTGTACAGCTTGGTCAAGAAAGCCTTATGAGCGCAGAAGACCTTGACGCTGCCTTGAAAACAGCTAATTCCTACGTTGCCTCTGCGGTTGATTTGATGTTGGGTGACTCTGTTGCATATCAGCTTGATCAAGACACCATTGCTAGCTGGATTAAGTTTGATGAGAATCTCTCCATTTCATTTGATACAGACGCTATTACCAAATGGGTCAACGAGACACTTGCTCCTGCAGTAGATACTCGTGGAACTTCAAGAACGTATAAGCGCTGGGATGGAAAAGAATTCACTACAAAGGCCGCTGGTGCATACGGTTGGGTTATTGATAATGACGCTGCTGTAAAAGCTATCTCTGACGGTCTGTCTGCTGGTCAGGCAACAAAGATTGAGCTGCCTACAAAACAGTCAGCCGATAAATTTACTAAGCAGGGCGAGCAGGACTGGGGTGGTCGTTATATTGACGTTGACCTCACTACTCAGCATGCTGTCCTTTATGGTGATGATGGAACAATCCTTTGGGAAGCCGATGTAGTAACTGGTATCCCAGACGGACATCACAACACTCCAGAAGGAGTCTGGTACATTACCAGCCACATTAGAGACGCTCGTCTCTTGGGACCAAACGATGAATCAGGCCGTCCAGGATGGGATACAAAGGTTGATTTCTGGCTTGGAGTAAAGGGTCAAGAAGTTGGCTTCCATAATGCTCCATGGAGAAGTGCGTTTGGTGGAAACATCTACAGAACTGGCGGCAGTCATGGCTGCATCAACCTAAGCTATGACAATGCTCAAAAACTCTTTGATATAGCCAAAGATGGAGATCCAATTATCATCCACTACTAGGTTTGTTTTAAAAAAGTTTATGCGCGCTTTAGAAAATAATTCTGAAGCGCGCATTTATTATGTCTTACGGAAGATCTACAACACGCTCTTTGTTTGCCATAAAATCAAGATACTCTGAACCTAAGCGAGAAGTGATCAATGAACTGGCAGAAGGAAATTTGCTGGCTGCTTTAACAAAACCATAGTCTCCTGTGCCGTAATTAAATGTCGCAAGTATATTATCAGACAGATAGGTTCCTCCACCATCTGTATCGTATTCATAGTAGGAGACGGCAGGTAATTTGCGATTGCTTATAGCTTGAAGAGTATAAGCAGTCCCATAAAGAATATATTGATCAAAATCTTGTGATGAGAGAGAAACTGAATATAAAGCGACATCTTGCTCGATTGTTCCAATGATTTCTCCATTAACACTTACAACCCACGAAATGCCACCGTCTAATAATTCATTGTCTTTCTCTACAACTGATAAAATTGGACCAGATATATACACATCGTTTATATTGCAGGTATAAGTCCTATATTCTCCAGACTCAAACTTTTCATATGAGAAAATATTATCAGCTGATTGCTCCCGTATAAATTCCGTAGCTTCATGTTTTAAAAAATCAAGATTTCGTTCTTTAACCGCTTCGGGTCTAAACCAACTACATATGAATACAACGGCAATGAGCATTACCCCAAGAGTAAACAAAACTACTTTTCTTTTACGCTGCATCGTCAGTCACCTCATCATTACCGAATAATAATGAAACTAACTAAAAGCTATTGTAACAATTGTTTACTCTTCAAGCGTTTTAACTTTGAAACCAAAATAGTAAATGTGGCCTAACCAAACAACACTAAGAATAATACTGCCAACAATAACACCTTTCATAAGCATGGCAATCAGACCTACAGCCATGACCAAAGTTACTGTGGCAAGAATGCGCACTTTAGTCTTAACAGTCATCCCTTTTCCAGCTTTAAAATCAGCAAGATTATTTTGATAAAACTTCGTGTTAATAAGCCAATTATTAAGTCGATCGGATGATTTTGCAAAGCAAAATGCTGCGAGCGCTAAAAATGGAACAGTGGGCAAAATAGGAAGCACTACTCCAATTACGGCAAGCGCCAAACTTACACATCCTAATACAACAAAGGTAATACGCTTAATTGACATAATTACTCCCCACTGCTTTTTGAGAAAGTTTACCATGTGTAACAAAAAGCAGTAGGGATAGTAATCAGACCAAAGTATTTCTTATATAAAAATATTTATTGATAAAACCTAGAAACGTGGCATTTGACCTCCGCCAAAGCCCATATTCTTCATCATAGACTCCATAGCACGGCGGCCCTTCTTTGCATTGCCTCCCTGAGTCATAGCCTTCATCTTGCCCATCATCTTATTCATCTCTCCCCACTGGCGAATAAGCTGATTGACCTCCTGAACACTACGACCAGAACCCATGGAAATACGACGGCGGCGCTGACCGTTAATAATCTTTGGACGTGCACGCTCTTCCTTGGTCATAGAATGAATGATGGCTTCAATCTTTCCCATAGAGCTATCATCTACACCGCCCTGCTGGGCCATCATGCGGTCACCACCAGGTAAAGCACCAATAAGCTTTGCAAGACCGCCCATCTTGCGGATTTGATTCATTTGATTAAGCAGGTCATCCATAGTAAAGCCTTCGCGCAACATACGCTCGGCATCTTCAGCCTGCTTCTCATCTGCTGCTTGCTGGGCCTTCTCGACAATAGAGATAACGTCGCCCATGCCAAGAATACGCTTAGCCATACGATCTGGGTGGAAAACCTCAAGTGAATCGGGTTTCTCGCCCATAGAAACAAACTTGATAGGCTTGCCAGTAACCTCGCGTACGGAAAGTGCGCCACCGCCACGAGCATCGCCATCAAGCTTGGACATGATAACGCCGTCAAAGTCTACGCGCTCGGCGAAGGTGCTAACAACATTGACAATATCCTGGCCGGTCATGGCGTCGACAACCATAAGAATCTGGTCTGTCTTGACAGCACGCTTGATAGCAACGGCCTCTTCCATCATTTCTTCGTCAATTTGAAGACGACCAGCGGTATCGACAATTACCAGGTCATTGAGGTGGTCAACAGCCTCCTGGATTGCTTGAGACGCAATAGCAACAGCGTCTTTGCCGTCACCACGATAGACTGCTACGCCAATCTCTGAACCAAGTGTTTCAAGCTGATCTGCTGCAGCGGGACGATGAACGTCGCAGGCGGCAAGCAGAGGATTCTTTCCCTGGGACTTAAGCAGGTAGGCAAGCTTTGCAGCCGCAGTAGTCTTACCGGAGCCCTGGAGACCAACAAGCATGATGACGTTTGGAATGCGGTTCTGTGCCAGCGTAAGCTTGGACTCGGTTGAGCCAAGCAGCGCCGTAAGCTCATCCAGAACAATACGGACAACGTTTTGGGCTGGGGACAGAGACTCCAGGACGTCAGCGGTCATGCACTGCTCTTTGCAGCGGCCAACAAACTCTTTAACTACCTTGTAGTTAACGTCGGCCTCGAGAAGAGCCATGCGAATTTCTCGCATTGCGGAATTGATATCGTCCTCAGTGAGACGGCCCTTTCCGCGCAGAGCGGAAAATGTATTTTGCAGTCTATCTTGCAGGCTGTTAAACATTACTGAACTCCCTCACCAACAAGTGCTTCACAGAATGAACGAGCATCAAACGTCTGAAGATCATCAATTGACTCGCCCACACCAATACGATAAATAGGCAGGTTAAGCTGGTTAGAAATTGCCAGAGCAATTCCTCCCTTTGCGGTGCCAGCAAGTTTTGTAACAATAAGACCGTCCAAAGACAGCGCGTCATTGAACTCTTTTGCCTGGTTAAGGCCATTTTGACCGGTAGTTGCATCAATAACCAAGACAACGCTAACAGGAATATCTCCTGCGCGCTTTCTGGTAACCGAGACAACCTTAGCAAGCTCGCGCATCAGATCGGATGAGGTGTGCAAACGTCCAGCAGTATCAATAAGTACCAGCTCAGTGCCTTGTTTTTCTGCAGTCTCGACAACCTCAAAGCAAACGCTTGCAGGGTCAGCACCACGCTCTCTGGTTACTACCTCAATACCAGAGCGCTCTCCCCATACCTGCAGTTGCTCAATTGCAGCAGCACGGAAAGTATCGGCGCCACCAATTAAGGTCTTGACGCCGCTGTCATGTGCGCGACCAGCAATCTTACCAACAGTGGTAGTTTTACCAGCACCGTTAATGCCTACGAACAAGACAATAGAGGGCGTATCCGTAAAAGGATCTCTTTCTGCAACAGGAAACTCTGCTGTAAGGCGCTCTACAAGGGCGCGGCGAAGCTGGTCGGAGCGCATAAGGTTTTCTCGCGCTGCACGCTCACGCAGGTCGTCGGTGACGCGCATAGCTACCTCAGCGCCCATGTCTCCCATAACCAGCGTATCCTCAAGGTCATCCCAAAAATCTTCGGTGACCTCTCCGCCCATATAAAAGATTTCGCTTAAAGTCTCACGAGAACGCTCAAGACCGCGGCGAAGATTGTCCATAAAGCCCATTAAATATCAACTACCTTTCCGGTTGTCTTATCAAGCCTCTGAGAGACAACATGGCTGACACCATCTGCCTGCATGGATACACCATACAGTACATCTGCCTGCTCCATGGTGCGCCTTTGGTGAGAAATGACAATCAGCTGAGTGGTCTCTTTGAGCTGCTCAATGGCATCAAGCAACTTGGAGAGGTTGGCGTCGTCGAGCGCAGCCTCAACCTCATCAAAAACGTAGAACGGAACAGTACGCGTCCTGTACACAGCAAAGAGCAATGCCAGGGCGGTGAGGCTCTTCTCGCCACCTGACATGAGCATCATCTTGGTAATGCGCTTACCGCGCGGCTGAGCCACAATCTCAATGCCTGTCTCGGAGAGATGGTCAGGGTCGGTAAGCTCAATGTGGGCATGGCCGCCAGGGAACAGCATGGAGAAGATCTCGGAGAAGTTCTGATTTACGCGGTCAAAGACAACAAGGAAACGGCTACGCATCTTGCGGTCAATGGCCGAGATAATCTTCTTCAGCGAGGTTCGGGCAGCCTCTAAGTCAGCTACCTGCTCGTTAATGTAGTCAGCGCGCTCTTTGAGACGCTCGTACTCATCCATGGCAACAGCGTTGACAGGGCCAAGTGCCTCAAGCTGACTCTTAAGTGACGCGGCAAGGCGTTCTGCCTGTTCTCTATCTTCTGGCTCAGGAAGCGTCAAAGCCTCGTCCAGCGAAGCACCCGTGGCAAGAATGGCCTCGATGGCGTTTTGAACCTGAACCTCCAGCTTGCCAATCTCAACGCTAATCTGGTTAGCGGCGTCTTTCTCTTTTTCTACTGCAAGCGCAGCTTCAGAAGCAGCGTCTTTTGCCTCAGAGATGGTCTCTCGAAGCGTCTCTGAATCTGCCTCTGCTAGTGACGCGCGGTCCTTGAGCCTAGACGCCCACTCAAGCGCTTTCTGGTGCAGAGCATCGTAGCGCTTGTATAGCGGATCCACACGCAGCCTAATCACCTCAAGCGCGTGCGTTGCCTGCTTAGCGGCAGCAAGCTGCTCATCCAGCTGAGACAGACGTCTCTCAAGCTCTGCCTGGCGAGAAGCCATACTAGTTG
Organism: Atopobium sp.; assembly: GCA_015259105.1. GTDB lineage: Bacteria > Actinomycetota > Coriobacteriia > Coriobacteriales > Atopobiaceae > Lancefieldella. Next base: position 9,301 of record JABZGZ010000051.1, read on the forward strand.
CACGCTCTTTTGCAACAGTAAGGTCCGTCTTTGCATCCGAAAGCTCTCGGTTGGCCCTACCCTGCGCGCGAATGGCATCCTCATGCTGGTCCTGCAGCTCTTTGAGCTCCGAGGCAAGCGACTCCATGCGAGCCTTTGCCTCTTCTGCGGCACGTTTGTGCTCATCAATGTGCGCACGAGCCTCCTGAGCACGTTCTTTTGCCTGCTCTCGAGAAGCGCTGACCTGCTTCAGCTCTGCCTGAGAAGAAGC
>JABZGZ010000052.1 GCA_015259105.1 Atopobium sp.
CTTTTTAACAGATTATCTGATTTTGGTGTGTTTTGAACTGCCTCCTATTTCTTGTGTCCAAGAAATAGGAGGCAGTTCAAAGCCGCGTGAAAACGCGGCTTTTTCTTTATGCAATGTTGTTGCTGCAGTTGTTCGGCTTAATAGCCCTGCTTAGAGACTGGGATCTTTGCTTCAGCGATGGTGTCCAAAAACGTCTGGGCATCGCGACAAGCCATAAGCTCCTCAGGAAAATCAACCTCTTCAAGCAGCTTAACAACAGAATGCGCATCAGCAATGCGAGTTGCAATGTGAGCATCTGAGCCAAAAGAAATCTTACATCCCAGCTCAGCGCAGGTTTCTGCAATCACACGACAACGCTCAATGGCAACCTCACGCTGGCCCTCATCGTGCGTAGCCTCATTCATCTCGATAAGCTTGCCTCGATCGCGACACTCTCTGACCAGTGCGGGAACATCAAAATCTAAACCACTGCGGCCGAGATGACCAAGAATCAAAACATGTGGATTATCCAGCGCATTTACATACATCTGGGTAATTTGTTTCTGTGAGGCGCCAGCCGCCCACTGCTTGCTATGAATACTTGCAACCGCATAATCGCAGGTACCCAGGATGTGCTCGCCAAGAATATGGGGCTGGCGGAGTTTATCGCCATTAATTCCCTGGTCAAACGTAATATCGTAGGCAAACAGATTGCCCTCAAGGTCAACGATGTCCACCTCAGCGCCATGAAGCAGCCTGACGCCGTACCAGGTTTCTGGCCAAATGGCGGTGTTCATAAAGAACTGGAAGTTCTTAATGGTCTGCTGGTCATACAGCATGGACGAGAAGTGGTCGGTGATTCCAAGCAGCTCATAGCCACGCTCAGAAGCTGCGCGAACGTTCTCCTCAATGGTTGAATAGGCGTGCCTCGAGTACAGACTGTGAGTATGAACGTCGCAAGTAATGCGCATGACGTGCTCCTTTGAATTCCAATCGACAACTCTAGTTAATCACGGCCGCCATCATGAGGCAACCCTGGCGAGAAGACCAGTCTTCTCGCTACCTGCGCGTACTACAGCTCAATGCTCAGCTCAACGGGACAGTGGTCGCTGCCATAGACTTCGCTCAAGATGGATGCGCTTTTGACCTGCTCAGCAATGCGGTCAGAGACCAGGAAGTAGTCGATGCGCCAGCCCGCGTTGTTCTTGCGAGCGTTGAAGCGGTAGCTCCACCAGCTGTAAGCGCCGGTCATGTCGGGATGGCGATACCTAAATGTATCGGTAAAGCCTGCGTCCAACAGCTTGGTAAAGCTTTCACGCTCCTCGTCAGAGAAGCCTGCGTTTTGCCTGTTAGATGAGGGGTTCTTAAGGTCAATCTCGTTGTGGGCAACATTAAAATCACCGCAGGTAATTACTGGTTTTTGCTCAGACAGCTCAGCCAAGAACTCGCGATAGTGCTGATCCCACTTAAGGCGCTCGTCCAAGCGCGCAAGCTGGTCTTTTGAGTTTGGCGTGTATACGCACACAAACCAGAACTTCTCAAACTCCAGCGCACAAACGCGACCTTCGTCGTCAGCAACGGGGCATCCAATCTGACGAATTACCTGCAGAGGGGTTTCTCGCGAGAAAACCGCTGTGCCCGAATAACCCTTTCTATCTGCGTAGTTCCAGGTTTGAACGTAGCCAGGGAGGTCCAGCTCAACCTGTCCTTCCTGCAGCTTAGTTTCTTGAAGGGCAAATACATCAGCGTTTATGGTTTCAAAAATTTCCGTAAACGAAGGCTCTTTCTTAAGCACGGCGCGCAGACCGTTGACGTTCCAGGAAATCAGTTTGTACTCTTGAGTATCGCTCATAGCTCCTCTTTCATGCTGCGACCTGGTGGTTTAGGTTGCAGCGGATACATATCACAGCAGCCGCGCGTAACGCACATCTTACGCTCCGGTTACGGCGCCGAGCGGTGCGTTTGCGGCAATAAACTTTCAATAAATCCATGGTATACGACTAGTAGCCACCAATACCGCTACAATAGAAACATTCATAGCTGGCAAGGAGGATTCATGCTTCGTCAAAGCTACAACACCTGGCAATGTGGAACTCACACTATTTCGTTGGCACGTCCTAGAATCATGGGCGTTCTCAACGTCACTCCAGACTCGTTCTCTGATGGCGGAAAGAACTTTGATCCAGATGCTGCAATTGCTCGCGGATTGCAGATGTTGGATGAGGGTGCTGACATCATTGACGTTGGGGGAGAGTCTACTCGCCCAGGTCACACGCCTGTTCTGCCTACAGAAGAGGCTGAGCGCGTAGTACCTGTGGTGCGCGCATTGGTAGCTGCTGGAGCAATTGTCTCCATCGACACACGTCACGCCGAGGTAGCAAAGATGTGCGTCCGCCTTGGAGCATCCATCATCAATGACGTTTCTGGTTTCACCGATCCAGAAATGGTTGCCGTAGCTGCGGAGTCTGACTGCGGCTGCATCGTGATGCACTGGAACAAGGACGGCCTTGGTGCTCGTGTTGAGCGCAAACAGGTACAGCTGGACGACATGCGCCCTTCTCGCCCTACTGGTAGCGCAGCTGCTCGAGCCGCAGCTACAGGAGCCGAGACACGCACGCTGAGCTCGCAGCGCCGTTTTACCCTGCCAGAAGAGGCGCCTATCATGCGCCAGATTATGGGCTTTTTGGGCGATCAGGCTCGTGGTCTGATGCGCGCTGGCGTTTCCAAGGACCGCATCTGCATTGACCCAGGTCCAGGCTTTGACAAGTTTGCCGACGAGGACGTTGTTATTCAGCGTGCTACTCGCTCGATGGTTTCTATGGGATATCCGCTGCTCTGCGCTGTGTCCAGAAAGCGCTTTGTCGGCGCTGTTTCTGGCGTAACTGAGGCTACGCAGCGCGACGCAGCTACGCATGCAATTTGCATTGCCGCAATCACCAACGGTGCCCGTATCCTGCGCGTTCACGATGTTGCGGGAACCGCTCAGGCTATCAACGCTTACTGGGCCATGACCGAACGCGATCCTCGTCAGGGCTTTGTGGCGCTTGGCTCCAACGTAGGCGACCGCGTGGGTTATCTGGCACGCGCAACGCAGCTTATTGATGAGATTCCGCTGACCTGCGTTGTTTCTCTCAGCCACGCCTACGAAACTGAACCTGCATACGGCATTGCTACGCCTGTGGTAAATGCTGTTGCTGAGATTAGAACAGAGCTCCATCCGCTGGTACTGATGGACAAGCTGCTTGAGGTTGAGAACGCTCTCAACCGCACACGCAAGAAGGGCGAGGAGGGCCATGGACCTCGCACTATTGACTGCGACCTTCTGTGGGTTGAGGGTGAACAACACGCAGGTAAACACCTCACTCTGCCTCATCCACGCATGGGTGAGCGCGATTACGTGCTTGTGCCTATGGAGGACCTGATGCACGATCCGGTGCGCTTCTTCTCACACGGCGGCGTGGAGATTGCCCCTCCTGACCAGCGCGTTGGTCACGTAACCGAGGACTTGGGAGCCATTACGTGGGAGTAGCACAGGAAGCTCTGGAGCTAGCGCGAGGCGGCGCACAAACGGGCGAGTTTGTATTCCGCGTCTCTGACGCGCAGGAATGTGCTGCATCTGGCCAAGACGACTGCTCCGAATCGGCTTGCGCGCCGGCATCAGCGCACCCATCATCTGGCGAGAAACCCTTTGAGGTTGCAACCGTTGTGCGTCTTGGCGTCTCGATGCCGTATGTACCTGCAGTTCCATACGTTGTAGCGCTGGGGCTCTGTCAGTTCTTGCGAGCCGCAGATGAGAGCTTTGGTATCCGCTGGCCTTACGATATTTGCTATAAAGACCAGGTAATTGCCTCAATTAAGGCTACTGCTGGCTATCAAGAGGGCATGTTTGCTGTAGTGAGTGTTGCAGCAGATTCTGAGGCGCTGTACTCAGTGTTTGACGTTGCAGACAACATGGAACTTCTCGCCAACAGGGTCTCTGAACTGGTGGCTCAGAGCGTAAGCGTGTGGGAGCAGCAGGTTAAGCGTGCGCGGAGCTTTGCGGGGCCAATCGCGCTGATTCTGAGCGATTACTTTGACATGGTTCCTCTACTTGGACAGCAGGTCAACAAGGTATACCCCAGTGGCAACATTGCGCTAACCGCTCGATTTGGCGGGATTGACGTGTGGGGTCATGCCATCCTTGTTGATGAGGACGGCAAAGAAATCCTTGTGAGCGAGGAAGAAGCTTCCGTGGTGCCAGCGGTTTAACCGCCGGTTTAGCTGTCAATCCAACTGCTGCACCGCAGCTGCGGCGTCAGCTACTCTGCGGCCTGAGTGGACTGCTTCCAGATCAGATAAATGCCACGCATAGTAAGCTGCGGATCAACCACGTCAAAGACATCTGTTGCTTCGCTAACGGTGTTTGCCAGACCACCCGTTGCAATAACGGTTGCGCCCTCAATACCAGGCTCTTTGAGCGTTCTGGCAACCAGACCCTCTGCCTGAGCGGCGGCGCCTACTACAATACCTGCCTGAACAGCGCTTTCGGTGGTGTTACCCAAGACGGTCTCGGGAGCCTTGATAGGAATGCTAGAGAGCTTGGCTGCGCGCGCAAATAGAGCGTTTGCTGAGATCATAATACCTGGTGAAATAGCGCCTCCGCGAAATACGCCGTCCTTATCAACAACGTCCAAATTGGTTGCGGTGCCAAAATCAACCACAATAACTGGATAACCGTAGCGCTCAGTTGCGGCAACAGAGTTTGCTACGCGGTCGGCGCCTACAAGCTCGGGGTGGGGGATATTGAAGCGAATCTTATCTGTGGAAAGCGCGTTAATGCGGGTCAGAGGCTTGTTAAGCAGCAGCTCAAAGCAGCGCTGCCAAGCACGTGTGATAACAGGAACCACGCACGAGAGTCCGCCTGCCTCAACGTCGTCTAGACTCAGTCCATCTTTCTGGAAGAACGTGAAGAGGCGGCCGTGCAGAATGTCGGAGGTGTCGCTTTGATCGGTAGGCATTCTCCAGCCGCGCACCATAGTGCCTTCGCTGTCAAATAAACCAATGGCAGTTTGCGTGTTACCCACATCAATCGATAAAAACATTATGCCTCCGAGGGTTGTAGACCAGCTTTTTTATGACGTATTGGATTTTAGCCCATTGGGCGCATCTCTAAAGTTGTCGTGTGCAAGAAAAAAGTTGTTTTGCAGTTGTTGCACAGTTGTCGCACACAAGAATTATCTGCACAAAATGTGAATTTCTCGCCAAGTACTTCTAGCAACAGAAGGGTTGTTCTGCTATACTTTTTCAGCTTATTGTCTTGATTGAGCACGTGCTCATAAAGACACCCCTGCTCTGGTCGGAAACCAGGGCCGATGTAAGGAGTCCTGCATGAAGCAAGGTATTCATCCAGAGTACGTAGAGTGCACCGTTCGCTGCACCTGCGGAAACACCTGGACCACACACGCAACTGTTCCAGAGATGCGTCTTGACCTCTGCGACAAGTGCCACCCATTCTATACGGGTCAGCAGAAGCTTGTCGATACTGGTGGACGTGTCCAGCGCTTCGCCGATAAGTTCGGTGGCGCAGCAAACGCTGCTCTCGAGGCTGCTAAGGCTGCCAAGGAGGCAAAGGCTGCTAAGGCTGCTGAGCAGGAGGCTGCTCGTAAGGCTGCTGCTGAGGCTAAGGCTGCTGAGAAGGCAAAGCGTGCTGCTGAGTTCGCAAAGAACGCACCAGCTGCAGAGCCAGAGGCTGAGGCTGAGGCCGAGGCACCTGCAACCGAAGAGGCAGCAGAGTAGCAGGTATTTGCTCGCGCAAAGATTGCAGAGTACAGAATCGGGGTGGCTTCGGCTGCCCCGTTTTTGTTTGGCGAGAAACCCTCTCAACTCAGAGGGTATACTTGAAAGTGAAAAATCTGCCGTCGGAGGACGAATGGAATCACTGTATACAAAGTATCGCCCGCAAACGTTTGAGCAGGTAGTTGGCCAGAAGCACGTGGTCGGTACCCTTGAGCGAGCGGTCTTGGAGCAAAAGCTTAGTCACGCATACCTGTTCTGTGGACCTCGCGGCACAGGCAAGACCACTATGGCTCGCTTGCTGGCAAAGGCCATCCTTTGTCACGAGGCACCTGGTCATCTGCCCGACGGCACTTGCGAGGACTGTCAGCTGATTGCTGCCGGTCAGAATCCAGACGTCTTCGAGATTGACGCCGCCTCTAACACCGGTGTTGACAACGTACGAGAAGAGATTATTTCTCGCGCTAGTTACGCTCCTGTGCGCGGTAAGGGCAAGGTCTACATCATCGACGAGGTGCACATGCTTACCTCGGCGGCATTTAATGCCCTGCTCAAGACGTTGGAGGAACCCCCTTCGCACGTGACGTTTATCATGTGTACCACCGATCCTCAGAAAATTCTTGCAACTATTCTGTCCCGCGTGCAGCGCTTTGACTTCCGCTCCATTGCCGCTGATGAGATGGCAGAGCACCTGGTCAACGTCTGTAAAAATGAGGGCTTTACCTACGAAGATGCAGCTATTGACCTTATTGTTCGTCATGCGCGCGGCGGCATGCGTGACGCTCTGTCTTCTCTTGAACAGCTCTCCGTTTACGGCGGCGGCGTCATTTCTGAACAGACGGTTCGCGACGTTTTGGGCCAGTCTTCCGGCTCTCTTATTAACAACGCCGCGATGGCTCTGGCTCAGCGAGACATTTCTTCGCTCTTTACCACGGTAAATACGCTGTTTGAAGGCGGCAAAGATCTGCTGCAGTTTACTCGCGAGCTTGCTGTTCACGTAAGGGATCTCTACATTGCCGCAGCTGTAGGCGTTGATTCTCCCGCGTTGGCAAATTCCACTGCTTCAACTGAGCAGCTTACCAAAGAAGTCCAGGCATTTGGTTCGGTCGATCGACTCTCCAGAGTTCTGACCGTTCTGGGCGACGCTGCAAATCAGATGCGCACCGCCGTGAACCAGCGACTTGTCCTGGAGGTTGCATTCACTAAGCTGGCACGACCTAACACAGAGCTTTCATTGGAAGCGCTGGCAGATAGGGTGGCAGTTCTTGAGCAGCAGCTTGCAAACGGTGTTGTTGCTGTTCCTGCTGGCGAGAAACCCGCAGCTCCCGCACTTGCTCCGGTTCCACAACCGGCTCCTGTTGCCGCGCCGGCTCCCGTCCCTGTACCCGCACCAGCGGCGGCTCCCGCGCCAGTGGCGGCTCCGGCACCCGCGCCTGTGCCAGCTCCGGCGACTCCACAGTCGACACCAGCTCCAGCTCCCGCACCTGTACCAGCTCCAGCTGCTCCACAGCCGACACCAGCTCCTGCACCTGTACCGGCTCCCGCACCTGTACCAACGCCGCAGCCTGCGCCAGCTCCTGCACCTGCAGCTCCAGCACCAGCAGCAGTGGCACCTGCGCCAAAAGAAGTTGACCAGTCCGACGCTCTTCTCGTCAGACAGTGGAAAGAAGTTGGTAAGGTCTGCGCCTCCAAGAATGCTGCTCATGCAGCACTGCTGGTCAGCTCAACGCTTGAGTCCGATGATGGTTCTGAGCTGGTAGTTACACTGCCTAAGGGCTCCTCGTTTGCCATGAGGATGCTCAGCGCGCCAGCAGTTTCCGAGTTTGTAAAAGAGTGCGTTGCCCAGGTCATAGGCCCGCGCCGCATCAAATATGTTGAGTCGAGCCTTGCTGCAACGGCAATCTCGCGAGAAAAACGTGCAGCTCAGGCTCCAGCTCCAGCTCCTGTGCCAGCAGCTCCTGCTGCGCCGGTTGCTCCAACTCCTGAGCCAGTTGTGCAGCCAACCCCTGCACCTGCTCAAATTCAGGCGCCTGCGTCAGCACCGCAACCTGCAACTCCAGCGCCAGTACCAGCACCCGAGGCGTCATATCCAATGCCTTGGGATGAACCTGCGTCTGCCGGAGCTCCAGTTGAGGCTCCCGACTACGATCAGGTGCCTTACAGCGATGATGACGTAGCTGCGGTTTTGGATGACTCCGTTGAAGACGCTGCTCCAGCTCCAGTTGCACCTACACCTGCAGCGCCAGCCGCGCCAGCTCCGCAACCTGCAGTAACGCCTGCGTCTGCAGTACCAGCACCTGAACCCGAGCCAGCTCCGGCTCCAAAGCCAGCTCCAGCGCCAGCCTCACCAGAGGACATTGCGGCTCGCTCGGCGCTTCCTCCAGAGCTCAACAACGTGGCGGATATGCTCGAGAAGGTATTTGGACCAGCGGTTTCTTTGTCGGTAGAGAAGAAGTCGGACGCGAGTGCGCCCTCGGACGCAGCAGCTCCTTCGGACGCTGGAACCTCTGCTTCCGCAGATCCCGCAAACAACTAGAACTTCTCGCGATATTCTCGCGATATGACGCTTTGGTGTATGGCTTCTCATGCGCCAGCGCAAAAAGCGCAACTTGTCTAAAATAGATACGACGATAGGAGAACATATGGCACGTGGTGGATTTAATATGGGCGGCATGAACCGCAATCAGATGATGGCTCAGGCTCGCAAAATGCAGGAGCAACTTTTGGAGGCCCAGCAGAAGGCTTCTCTTATGCAGGCAACCGCAAGTGCTGGTGGCGGCGCTGTTAAGGTAACCGCATCCGGCGACCTGCGCTTGACCAATATCACCATTGATCCTGAGGCAATTGATCCTGAGGATATCGAGATGCTACAGGACATGATTCTGGCTGCTGTAAATGATGCTCTTGAGTCTGCTGAGTCTCAGGCATCTGCCCAGATGAGCGCAGTAACTGGCGGACTGAATATCCCAGGACTGTTCTAATCCATGGCGTTTGATACCACAAATGATGGTCGCGCGCTGCAGCGTTTGCTTGACGAGTTAGGTCGACTACCAGGCATTGGTCCAAAGTCTGCTCAGCGCATAGCCTACCATCTTCTAGAGGTTGATTCCGAGGAGGCTCGCCGTTTGGCGCAGGCCATCTTGGAGCTTAAGCAGCAGGTGCATTTTTGCCCTATCTGCTTCAACTATGCAACGCGTGACAAATGCGACATCTGCCTGGACTCTTCTAGGGATCGCAGTAAAATCTGCGTGGTCTCTGAGCCTAAGGATGTCTCGGCAATTGAGCGTACCGGTGCGTTTCACGGCCTCTACCACGTCCTGGGCGGCGTAATCTCGCCCATGGACAAGATTGGTCCCGAGCAGCTCCACGTGCGCGAATTGCTGTCCCGCTTGGCCGACGGCACCGTAACTGAAGTAGTTCTGGCAACTAATCCGGACGTTGAGGGAGAAACAACCGCAACGTACCTCTCCAGAACTATCAATCCGCTTGGTGTGACGGTGACCCGACTGGCAAGCGGACTTCCTGTGGGCGGAGATCTTGAGTACGCAGATGAGGTAACATTGGGACGTGCAATTGAAGCACGTCGGGAGGTTTAAGCATGGCAAACCATATGAGAAC
>JABZGZ010000053.1 GCA_015259105.1 Atopobium sp.
ATCCTCAGCAATCTGAAGTAAATCCTGTTGCAGTATTGCTCGAGTGGTCAGACAGAAAAGGTATGTACGCGCTCTCTGTCATTCTTGCCATTATTGGCGTTTTGGGAGGAATGGTTCCCTACGTTGCCGCAGGCAACATGGTGGTTGGTATCTTTAATGGAATTAAAGAATGGCCGTTTTATCTGCATTGGGGGCTTATAGCGGGCTTTAGCTATTTAGTTAAAATAATTTTCCATCATCTTTCAACGGTCGTCTCTCATAAGGCAACATTTGCGACAATCGCAAATATGCGTACCCGAGTAGCAAAGAAGCTGACAACTATCCCTATGGGATATGTGCTTGATACGCCCTCAGGCTCTCTCAAACGCTTGTTAGTCGAGAAGATCGATAGTATTGAAACCACACTTGCTCATGCAGTTCCTGAATTAACTTCAAACCTTACGGCTGCTTTTGCGGTTTTTGTGTACCTCATTGTTTTGGATTGGCGTCTTGCTCTCGCTGCATTGCTGACCATAATTGTGGGACTTGCTTGTTTATCAGGCATGATGAAAGACTATGAGTATTGGTATCAAAATACTATCGTAACTGGTAAAGAGATGAATAATGCTTCAGTTGAGTATGTGTCAGGAATTGAGGTAATTAAGGCTTTTGGGCAGTCCGCTAGCTCTTACGAGAAGTTCTCAAAAGCTGTTTATGCCTCTGCCCATGCTTTTATTGATTGGATGAAGCATTGCCAAATCTGGCAGGATGCCATGTTGTCAATTGCTCCTGCAACGTTAGTAACGGTATTGCCCCTTGGATGCTTGTTTGTGCTTCAGGGAACTCTTTCTCCTTCTACTTTTGTTATGTGTGCCGTGCTTTCTTTAGGTATTTTTCAGCCGCTCTTTGAAGCAATGAGCTTTATGGATTCTCTTGCACAGGTGGGTTCTGTTGTTAAAGAAATTTCTGAGGTCTTAAATTACCCTGATCAGGTGAGAGCTGATGTTCCTTGCACGCTTGAAGGTACTGAAATTAAGCTGAGCGATGTTCGCTTCTCCTACGGAAGCAATGAGGTGATTCACGGGATTACTTTAGACATTGAGCCAGGACAAGTTACAGCACTTGTTGGCCCAAGTGGATCAGGTAAATCTACTGTTGCTCGGCTTATCGCAGGTTTTTGGGATCCAAATAAAGGATCTGTTTCTATTGGTGGGCAAGATATTCGCTCCTGCAGTCCATCTCAACTTGCAAACCTTGTAGCTTATGTTGACCAAGATAGTTACCTTTTTGATGAAACCATTATGGAAAATATCAGAATGGGCAAAAAAGATGCCACCGATGATGAGGTTATTGCCTGCGCAAAAGCCTCTGGCTGCCACAACTTTATCCAATCACTTCCTCACGGCTATCAAACGGTTGTAGGAGGCTCGGGAGGTCACCTTTCTGGTGGCGAGCGTCAGCGCGTAGCAATTGCTCGAGCTATGCTCAAAAATGCACCTATTATCATGCTCGATGAAGCAACAGCCTACGCAGATCCAGAATCAGAAGCAGAGGTTGAATCTGCAGTTGCAAAGCTGGTGGCTGGTAAAACGTTAGTGGTTATCGCTCATCGTCTTTCTACCGTACAAAATGCCGACAAAATTGTTGTTGTTAATGATGGATCCATTGAAGCTGAGGGTACTCACGAGCAGCTTATGGAGACATGTCTGCTTTATGCAACCATGTATCGCGCTCATATCGGCGCACTTGATGAGGCTTAAGGAGGGGAGTAGCAATGTTATCTGTCTTAAAAATGTACTTTCAGTTTGGAAGTTCTTATCGCCAGAAACTCTATAAGGGCCTTTTCTTTACCATTCTTGGCTGCCTCTTTGAAGGCGTACAAATAACGGCGCTTTGGATTGTTTTTACTGCTCTTACTACGGATACACTCTCAACTCAGACGATATTTTCTGCGCTGGGAGTTATGCTTCTGAGCATTATAGGAGCGTTCATTTGTGCTCATTTTAAGAGTGAGAATTTCTGTGATGCTAATTTTAGTATGGCTGGTACCAAGCGCGCGGAAATTGGAGATACACTGCGCCGCCTTCCTATGGGTTATTTTAACGAGAATAGCCTTGGAGGAGTAACAGCTGTTATGACCAATCAGCTAGATGTAATGCAAAATCTTGGCGGCCTGCTGTATATGATGGTTGTTGGAGGATTAGCTTTAACTGCAATTATTGTTGCGTTCTTGTTTGTGTTTTGTTGGCAACTAGGCCTTATAACTGCAGCTACGTTTGTTCTTTTCTGCATTACTATGGAGCTGCTCCAGGTCTACGTGCGCAATGTATCAGATAAGTATGTAGCTGCTAATACCACCTTAATCAGCGCTGTTCTTGAATATGTTCGCGGCATCAGTGTAGTAAGGGCGTTTTCTCTTATTGATGATGCTGAAGGAAAATATGCCAAAGCAGTTGACGATTGTCGCGTTCAAGCGCTTAATCTTGAGCTTAAGGCGCTTCGTTTCTCAGTTTTGCAAATGGTTATCTCCAAAGCCACCAGCATTATCATGTGCCTGGTATCAGTTGGTCTATGGCTATCTGGAACACTTGATACAGCTGCTTGTTTAACCGTAGTAGTGATGTCATTTATGTTGTTTAGTCGTCTAGAATCTGCTGGTCGTTTTTCAACTATTCTGCGCAATCTTGAAATTGCAATGGAGCAAGCAAACGCTATTCTCGCCACCCCCGCAATGGACGAGGGAGAAGGTTTGGAGAAAGCGGATTCTTACGACATTGAACTTTCTCATGTTTCCTTTGGCTACGATGACAGGCAAATTCTTGAAGATGTCAGCCTTTCCATTCCTGCAGGCACCTCTTGTGCCATCGTGGGGCCAAGTGGATCAGGTAAGACAACGCTTGTCCGTCTAATTGAGCGTTTTTGGGATGTAAATGCGGGTCAAGTGACCCTTGGTGGACGCGATGTGCGCGACTATAAGGTTGACGCCTTGCTCCAAAATTTTTCTACTGTATTTCAGGGCGTATTCCTTTTTGATGACACCATTGAAAACAACATCAAGTTTGGCAATCCAAGCGCAACTCATGAGCAAGTAGTTGACGCAGCTAAGCGTGCCTGCTGTGAAGAGTTTATCCAGGCGTTACCTGACGGATATGAAACACGCTTAGGAGAAGGCGGCTCAATGCTTTCTGGTGGCGAGCGCCAGCGTCTTTCTATTGCGCGCGCTATCTTAAAAGATGCACCAATCGTGGTACTTGATGAGGCAACAGCTAATGTTGATCCAGAAAACGAGCTTGAACTTCAGCGTGCAATCGCAGAACTCACCAAGTCTAAGACCGTTATTATGATTGCCCATCGCCTAAAGACGGTGCGTAATGCAAATCAGATACTTGTCTTGGATAAGGGTCGTATTGTGCAAAGAGGCACTCACGAATCACTGATGGCAGAAGGCGGCATCTACGCTGATTTTGTTAACATGCGCGAGAAAACCGTCGGCTGGAAAATTGCCTAACTGCTGGTAAGCACTGAGAAATATCACACGTAAAAAATATGCACCCAAGCTTGTGCTTGGGTGCATATAACGTTAAAGCTGAAATGCGGTTTACTGAACCTGGCAAATCATAGCAACATTAGTTGAAGTGGTGTAGTCACCAAGACGTGGGCTGGTATGAGGATCACCAGCAGTCAGAACAACAATATCGCCAGTCTCTACAACGCCAACCTCTTTTGCAACGTTCAAAGCGTTGTACATGGTGTTAGAAAGAGTGCCCTGCTCAGAGGTCTTGAATGCATAGACACCCCAATAGAAGCAGGTGCGACGAACCGCCTCATCGGATGGAGACATTGCATACAGAGGGCGCTTTGGACGGAAGTTAGAAACAAGGCGAGCGGTACGACCAGAGTGTGTTGGGCAGATGATGCACTTAGCGTCAACACGGATTGCCATATCAACTGCAGCAAAGCCTGTAGCACCGTTGACGTTCTTAAGACCCTCACGCTGGTGATAGACATCCTTGACTGGCAGGTACTTCTCGGTTTCCTTGCAGATGGAAGCCATGGTCTTTACTGCCTCAACAGGGTACTTACCAGCTGCAGACTCACCAGAAAGCATGACGCAGTCAGTACCGTCGTAGATTGCGTTAGCAACGTCCGTAACCTCTGCACGGGTTGGGCGAGGGTTGCGAATCATAGAGTCAAGCATCTGAGTTGCGGTGATGACAGGCTTGTAAGCATCGTTGCATTTCTTGATGATAGTCTTCTGGATGTGAGGAACCTCAGCTGCAGGAACCTCAACGCCAAGGTCACCACGGGCAACCATGATGCCGTTAGAAGCTGCAAGAATCTCGTCGAAGTTCTTTACGCCAAGAGCAGACTCAATCTTAGGGAAGATCTGTACGTTAGGAGTACCCATCTCACGGCAGATGTTACGAATCTCCTCAACAGCAGCGCCATCACGGATGAAGGAAGCAGCAATTGCGTCAATACCAAGCTCGCAACCAAACATGATGTCTGCGCGGTCCTGCTCAGTGACGGAAGGAAGGCCAATGTTGACGTTAGGAACGTTTACGCCCTTCTTCTCGCCAAGCTCACCACCGTTGATGATCTTGCAGTGCATGTCAGTGCCCTCAACATGATCAACCTCAAGACCAATGAGACCGTCATCAATAAGGATGATGGAGCCCTTCTTGACCTCTTTTGGAAGGTTCTTGTAGTCAAGTGAGAAGCGCTGAGCGTTACCGATGACGTCATCATCAGTGGTGACAATAACGGAATCACCAGTAGTAAGGGTGACCTTCTTGCCATCCTCGAGAAGACCGGTGCGAACCTCAGGACCCTTGGTATCAAGCATGATAGCAATAGGAATACCAAGCTCATCAGAGATAGAACGAACGCGACCAATCATAGTGCGGTGATACTCATGGCTACCGTGCGAGAAGTTAAAACGTGCAACGTTCATACCAGCAAGAATGAGCTCACGAAGAACCTCATCACTTTCTGTAGCAGGACCCATAGTACAAACAATCTTGGTCTTTTTGCGAGCCATATCTCTCCTTTTCATAGGAATTGAAATCACATTCAGATATCAATAGTAACCGTTTTTGAACCGATTGTTTCTCTGGCGCTTAGCAAACCACACTTTTATCAACGTAGTCAGTGCCCTCAGCAAAAGCAGTTGCGTTATCAAGCGTAACCTGAGCAATTTGTGAGAGAGCCTCATGAGTAAAGAATGCCTGGTGGCTTGTCATGACTACGTTAGGGAAGGAGCAAAGGGTAGAAGTAACTGAGTCAAAGACCTCAGCACCACGGTCCTTATAAACGTTTGGATTTTCTTCTTCATAAACGTCAAGGCCACAAGCACCAATCTTGCCAGAAAGAATGCCGCGAATAAGAGCCTTGGTGTCAATAAGTCCGCCGCGACCAGTATTAACGAGGATGACACCATCTTTCATCTTTCCGATGGTCTTATCGTTAATCATGTGATAGCTCTCATCATTCAAGAAAGCGTGGAGTGAAATGAAGTCCGAACGCTCCCAGAGCTCATCGTAGCTGACATATTCATCAACAACGTGTTCGTCATTAACAAGGCTCATATTTGGATAGAGGTCTGCGCCAAGGACGTGCATGCCAAAGCCTTTGCAGATACGGCAAAGTGCTGCGCCAATACGACCAGTTCCAACAATTCCAGCAGTTTTACCGTGAAGTGTATCGCCAACAAGGCCAACAAGCGAGAAGTTATTCTCGCGAATTCTGATGTAGCCACGGTGAATACGACGGTTAGCGGCAAGCGCAAGACCCATTGCATGCTCTGCGATTGCCTCAGGGGAGTAAGCAGGTACGCGTGTAACTGTAATGCCAAGGTCTTTAGCAGCGTTTACATCAACAGCATCAAAGCCAGCGCAGCGCATAAGCAGAAGCTTAACGTCAAAGCCGGCAAGAATCTCAAGGGTCAGAATTGAGGCGTCTGCGTTAACAAAAGCGCAGACAGCGTCATAACCCTTGGCAAAGCCTGCGGTCATAGGCGTAAGGTTTGACTCGATGTAGTCGATTGAGATGTCTGGATACTTTGGAAGCTCAAGGTTGAAAGAATCCTTGTCGTAACTTTGAGCACCATAAAACAGGATTTTCATAGCTGCCTCCTTGCCAAAACTAACGTTTGGCTTATGTTGTTATGTTCTGCGTTTATTGTACCCCTTGGATAACAATTATTTGCCACATAACAGGAGTTTTAAGAAATATTTATGAGGTTTGAAAAAAAGAAGAATACGGTAAAATGATAGAGCATTGTAAGGTCCTATGATAGGACGTTGTAAGGTCCTGACACGGCAACCTTGGTGAGCCCTTGCCCCTCTCCTGGGGAATTATGATCGGGCATCAATCTGTCAGGTAGAAACCCAGGAGGAACTTTGAAAGAGTATCTTTCAAGTGCGGCTGATGTAATCAGTGCGCAAAAAACTGATGCTGAAGTTGGTCTGTCTGATGCAGAAGCAGCTTCGCGTCTTGAGGCTCATGGTCTCAATAAGCTTAAAGAGGCTCCAAAAGAATCAATTATTAAAAGATTCTTTGCGCAGATGGCAGATCCTATGGTCATCATGCTTCTTGTAGCTGCCGCTATTTCTGCTGCTGAAGGCATTTATACCGGAGAAGGCGGAGTTGCAGACGTCGTAATTATTCTGTTTGTTGTTGTTATTAATTCTGTTCTTGGTGTTGTCCAGGAGGGCAAAGCCGAGGAAGCCCTTGCTGCTCTGCAAGAGATGAGCGCAGCTCAGAGCAAGGTTATCAGGGACGGCCGCCTTGAGACGATTGCCTCAACTGAGCTTGTTGTGGGCGATATCATCCTGCTTGAGGCGGGCGACTCCGTCCCAGCTGACTGTCGTATTCTTGAAAGCGCTTCCATGAAGGTAGAGGAGTCTGCGCTTACAGGTGAATCAGTTCCTGTCGAGAAACACGCGGAGACCCTCAGTCTTACTGACGGCGCTGACGATATTCCTTTGGGTGACCGAAAGAATATGTGCTACTCCGGATCTATTGTGGTCTATGGACGCGGCCGTGCAGTTGTTGTTGCAACAGGCATGGACACTGAGATGGGTAAGATTGCAGACGCAATCTCTCAGGCAGAAGAGGGACAGACTCCACTTCAGATTGCCCTTGATAAGCTTTCCCACACACTTACTATTCTTGTTGTTGTCATCTCGCTGCTTGTCTTTGCAACAGGATTTATCAAGCACGGCGCTGAGATGCTTGGCAACTTTGACCTTATCCTAAGCACGTTTATGGTTGCAGTTTCTCTTGCAGTAGCTGCAATTCCAGAGGGTCTTGTTGCTGTTGTTACCATCGTTCTTTCTATGGGTGTTACCAGAATGAGCGAGCGTCACGCTATTGTTCGTCGACTTACCGCAGTTGAGACCCTTGGTTGTACTCAGGTAATTTGTTCCGATAAGACCGGTACTCTGACTCAGAACAAGATGACTGTTGTCCGTCATGAGACAGAAAACCTTGACGCACATGTTCGCACCATGGCACTGTGCTCGGACGCTACCTGGGATGATGCAGAACAGGTAGCAAAGGGTGAGCCTACTGAGGCTGCTCTTGTTGCAGACGCTGCAAAACTTGGATACACCACAAGTGACCTTGCTTCTTCTCGTCCTCGCATCGGCGAGGCGCCCTTTGACTCTGTTCGTAAGATGATGTCTGTTGTGGTGCGCACCCGCTCCGGCAAGGTTGTACAGCACACTAAGGGTGCACCTGACGAGGTACTTGCTCGTTGCACCAAGATTATGACAAGTGATGGCGTTATTGACCTCACCGATGAGGCTCGCTCTGAAATTTTGGCTCAGAACAAGTCCATGGCTGACCAGGCACTTCGCGTTATGGCATCTGCTCGTCGCGATTGGGGAACAGAAGCTCCTCAGAGCTATGATCCAGCTCACCTTGAGCATGACATGGTCTTTGTTGGACTCTCTGGCATGATTGACCCAGTTCGTCCTGAGGTTAAGGGTGCTGTTGCAGAGGCTCATGAAGCTGGTATGCGCACCGTTATGATCACAGGTGACCACATTGATACGGCCGTTGCTATTGCGGTTGAGCTGGGCATTATTACCGATCGCTCTCAGGCAATTACCGGCGCACAGCTTGATAAGATTTCTGATGAAGAATTTGATCAGCGTATTGAGACAATTGGCGTTTATGCACGTGTTCAGCCTGAGCACAAGGTCCGCATTGTTGATACCTGGCGCAAGAAGGGCATGGTTACGGCCATGACAGGCGATGGCGTTAACGATGCTCCTTCCATCAAACGTGCTGATATTGGTATTGGTATGGGCATTACTGGTACCGATGTCACTAAGGGCGTTGCAGATATGGTTCTGGCTGACGATAACTTTGCCACCATCATTAGTGCGTGCGAAGAGGGAAGACGCATCTACGACAACATTCGTAAGTGCATCCAGTTCCTCTTGAGCTCCAACCTTGCAGAGGTTATTTCCGTCTTTATTGCATCTCTGGTTGGCTTTACTATTCTTCAGCCTACTCACCTTCTGTGGATTAACCTGATTACCGACTCTCTGCCTGCGCTTGCTATGGCTACCGAGAAAGCTGAACCAGGCATTATGAAGCGCAAGCCTCGTAATCCTAAGGATGGAATCTTTGCGGGTGGCGTTGGCTTTGACTGCCTTGTTCAGGGCTCTATCATTGCTCTTCTCACCCTTGCCAGCTATTTTATTGGCCACTACTTTGAGTATGGAACCTTTGATATCTCTCAGGTTATTACTAACCCAGAGGCTGGCGTCGAGGGTATGACCATGGCGTTCTTGACGCTTTCTATGGTTGAGATGTTCCACTCCTTCAATATGCGTTCTCTGCGTGGTTCCATCTTTAAGCTAACCAGCCAAAACATTTGGCTGTGGGGTTCCTTTGTTATGTCTTTGATTCTTACCTTTGTGGTAATTGAGACACCACTTTCTCAGGCATTTGGCTTTGCTGAGATTGGTTTTGAAGAGTACGCTATGGCAATGCTTTTAGC
The DNA here is from genome assembly GCA_015259105.1 of Atopobium sp. GTDB lineage: Bacteria > Actinomycetota > Coriobacteriia > Coriobacteriales > Atopobiaceae > Lancefieldella. The sequence goes on from JABZGZ010000053.1 coordinate 8,996, forward strand.
TGCATCTATTAT
>JABZGZ010000054.1 GCA_015259105.1 Atopobium sp.
ATAAGAAGTTGAACCTTCCGAGAAAAGCTGTTCGATTGCGTTCTTAATACCAGCTTCTACGTCGGAGGATGTGTCTACAAAAGCATTTTTGGTACGCAGGAATTTACCGGCAGCAAGTTCAATATCGCCAACGTTAGTATCACTTTTACTCTTAGCTCCCTGAAGGCCGCTGCCAAGCGTTACGATACCAACCTGCGCAACATCACCCTCAAGCAGGGCGTTTGTTGCTTGAGTAGTTCCGTGAGCAATAAAGACAACGTCTTCAGGCTTAATGTTGTGCTGCTCCATAACACCATGAAGCACCTGCACAATACCTGCTGCGACACCCGCTTCAGCGGTGTGTGTGGTAGGTGTTTTAACCGTGCCGATAATTTCGTACGTATCATTGTCGATGGCGACAGCATCAGTAAATGTTCCGCCAACGTCGATTCCAATACGAACTTTCACGTTTCCTCCTCGATTTACAGCAATCTATCAGCTGCAAAGATAAAACGAGGCGAGAAGCCCACAACAAGAGGGTCTTCTCGCCCCAAGGTCAGAACTTAGAAGTACAGAACACCAGACAGAATTACACCAAAGATGGAAACTGCCCAGAGGTAAGGAAGCATCTTACGAGTAACGGTGTTGACGTCAACCTCGCAGAAGTTTGCAGTCCAAACGTTCTGAGTGTTGGTTGGGTCGCCACCTGCCTGGATGCGCTCTGCAGACAGGAATGCACCCATGACAGCAAGAGGATTCAAGGTGTTCAGGCCAATGATGAGAGCTGCGATACCAGAACCAAGACCAAACATGTTCATAGGTCCACGATACAGAGCCAATGGCGAGAGGACCGCAAAGAAGATGATGTATGCAACAAGGTTTTGTGGCATGATGCCAAGCAGGAATGGGTTAAGAACTGCCTTAACCGTTGGGTTGGTAACTGCGAGGTAAAGGATACCAATGCCAACCATCAGGATAATTGCAGGACCAGCGTCAGTTACACCGTCATAGCAGGTCTTTGCAAGAAGATTCATTGCCTTGCTAAAGCTCTTAGAGGTGAACAGCAGGCACCACAGAATACCAACGGTAAATGCTGGGGTAACAGGAACCTTCAAGAAAGCAACAAGCACAATAGGAATCAGTGGAGTCAGCATTGCAAGACCACCAGCAACGCCGGTGAGCTGCTTGGAGTTGCTCTGCTCAGCAACTGGAGCGCTAAAGGCAAACTTAATGCCATTACGCTTGAACTCAACAACAATCATGATCAAGGTTGCAATACCAGTTGCAACAGCCAGATAAACCTCAAAACCCTGAACCTGAGCAATGTCTAGGTTGAAGAGCTTTGCGAAGGTTGTCCAGTTGGCAATATTGAGTGCCAGACCAGTGGTAAATGACATCAAGAAGATACATGCCGCACTAGCTGCGGGAACACCAACAGAAATCAAAATTGGCAGAACAATTGAGCCAACCATGATGATGGATCCCAAGCCAGACAGTGTCGTGAAGAGGACAGCCACTGCAATAGACATAATCAAGGTGATTACCAGGGGCTTATCGCCACCAAGCTCTGCACTCTTCTTGATGATTGTCTCAGTAACGCCAGTTTTGTTCATAAGCTGACCCAACCATGCACCAAAAATAACAGCCATGATTGCGGCGCCCATACGAACGGTACCAGCCTCAAATACTGATGTCAGCCAGCCAATTTCTTTTCCGTCACCATCTTTTCCAAACATTGGAACGCCTGCGATGACACAAATCAAAATGGCCATCAGTGGCAGGGCAAGCAGAGTTGGAATCTTCTTAGTCATCATCAATGCAGCTACAGCCACAAAGACCAAGAGGATCAAAATACCCTGAACCATGTTTCCTCCTTAGGAACACATTGTTTGATAGCAAGTGCAGCTATCTCTCCTTCAAACAACCTACACGTACTTCTATTGATGCATGAGCACCATGTTGACGACTTTGATGAGCAGACAAAGTCGAGAAACACCTTTGTTCCAGCGCAGCACATAGCGTACTACTTCCCCGCAAGTACCTTGCTTTTCTTACGCAAGCCTTACCGATTTCTTGCACATAACCTGCGTAAGCCTTACCAAATACCTACACCGAACTTACTGGATGCCAGCCAGAAACAAGTACTTGTTTCCAAAGCTGGACAGTTTCTGGACAAAGACACGCAAATCTTAGGGCAGAAACAGCATCCCTTAGTAAGTTTCTTGAAGTCATTCTTGTAACGATCAGTTTTGGAAATTCCTCGAACTGAGCAAATTTTTGCACCAAAAGCGCAGGAGTAGACAGCGCCTTATTCAGCACATCTGTCTTAAGCAAAGAGGTGGAGACATCTTCTTCAGGTACAGATACAACTACAGCATCAACAGAAAAAAGACTCTGAACAGCGCTTATAAGATTCATTAATGCATCAAGCTTCAAACCATCTGAGGTAACAAGCTGCTGAGTAATATCAGCATTTAGTCCCTCTTTCATTGGAAGAGGGACGTTATCGCAAACAACTTGAGCTACAACTCGCGGTCCAAATGAAAGATGTAAGTACGAAGAAACGTCCTCGATGTTATCCGTGCTCTCAGCATGAGAAAGGGCAAAATCACTCTGCTCAAACTGCTTCACCACTACCCTGAAAGTACTCTTTAACGCTTGTACCAGAGAAATTGTTGCCGAATCATGGCCCGTTGAATACATGACGGAAAGCTCTGATTCCAGCACATCACCTTCAAGCAAAACTCCAATTCCCTTAAGAATTGCGCCATCAACAATCAGCTCAGTAAAAGCAGCTTCAATCCCCTCAAGAAGGGTTTCTCCCGAAGGAGCATCTTCTGATAGCGTGACGCGGGCGTGCTCGTTAAGAGTCATGTCCACGAGTATAAGTTCCTGACTCTGGCGAGAAACTCTGACGAGTCCCAAGAGACCAAATTCTGGAGCAAGTTGCAGAAGAGTCTTTGATCTACCAGCGGTTACTACGCGCTCTGGACTTTCTTCAACCATTTTTGACTGAAGCAAGTCTTGGACAATAGTAGTAACGGTACTAGGAGAAAGAGATAATTCACGCGCCAATTCAACACGAGACAGAGCGTTTTTCTCGCACAGTGCTTGAATAACAGCGCGTTTATTGGAGTATGCAATATCTTTAGTGCTGACAATTGACATACGTGTCCCCTCCTCTCCATTTCTGTCTGTACTACCTTATTTCGACTCTCGAAATAAGTCCATCAAACTGAGAAAGGAACGGGACTAACGGTATGAAATTATCGCCAAATGGTCATGCTGAACAATTTTGAAAACGGCGCCGATTCTTTACGACAGCTCTTCCAGAATTCGACGCATTTCTTTCTGAACGCCCTGCTCAGTGTTAGGCGCAATAACCTTGGAGGCAATCGTCTTGAGCGCGTAGCGAGCGTTGTCCATAACGTATGCAGTGCCCGCATAACGCAGCATAGCGTAATCGTTCATAGAATCGCCAAACACAGCAATCTCGTCACGAGAAATGCCATAGTACCTGCGAATCTGCTCAAGTCCTGTAGCCTTGTTCACACCACGAGGCACCACGTCAATCCAGGTCTCTCCAGAAGGCATGAACGAAAGTCTATCGCCCATCTCGCGCTCAAGAATCATAGCCATATCCATGGAGCGAGCCCTTGAATCGCAGCAAATAGCAGCCTTGATGATACTAACGTCAGGTGAAGGCGGATCAAACACGCGCTCGGCGTTTGGCAGGTCTTTGTCCAGCTCACGCACAAACGAACTCTGATCGTCCAGCAGATACGTATGCGTGCGGTCATAAACAACCAGGGGAATGCAATCAAACTCAGACGTCAACTCAAACAGCTTACGAATAGAAGCTGACGAGAAAACCTCGCGGTCGATAACCTCGTTCTCTACATAGACCTGCGTGCCAAGAGAGGCCACGTAGTCAATCTTATCTGCGACCGGCTCAAACAACCAACGCAATGTATCGTAACGACGACCGGAACTTGCCACGAAGTGAACGCCGTGCTTGTACAGCTCTTCGATAAGCTCAAATGTCTCTGGCGGAACCTCGGAGTTCTGGTCCAGTAGCGTACCGTCCATGTCCGATGCAATGAGTCTAATCATGCTAGTTCTCCATCATAAAACGGGGAGTCTCCCCTGCTTTTGTTGCGCGTACCAGCTCAAGCAAGGCATGCGCAACGCCGTCATCTGCAGATGCACCTACGTGGTGCCTTGCTACCTGCTTGACCTCTGGAATTGCGTTTGCCACCGCCACCGAGTGCGGAACTTTACTTAAAATCTCAACGTCATTCTCGCCATCTCCAAAAACGAGCACCTCTTCTGGAGAAATGCCTGTTCTTTCCAGGAGTGTCTCAAAACCAGTCAGCTTGGACACACCCTTGGGAAGCACGTCAAACCACTGAGGGACAACCGACATGGTGTACACGTCTGGACAAGCTGCGGCCACCTTTTGGCGACAGCGCTCCATGTCCTCCTCCGTGCCTGGGCACGCAATTGTTGCGGCGACAAAATCGACGTCGTCCGGGACTTGATCAACAATGCCCGAGACAAACACCAGTTTGCGCTCGTAATCGGCGAGAATGTCTTTGTCCAGCGGGCCGACAACATATGCCGGGTTAAAGAGGTTGGTCTTCTCTGGATAGCAGACCAAGAACATGTTCTTCTCGTCAGCAAGAGCATCTGCGACACCCTGCAACGTTTTGTGGTCAAAGATGGAGAGCGAGATGGTCTTGCCTTTGTACAGCACGCGCTTGCCTGTAGACATGACGCCTGTTTGCATGCACGCCTCGTCGAGGCTGAAAAGACGCATCAGCTCAACGTAATCTCGGCCGGTACAAGGGCCAAAGGCGATATCTGTTTCTTCCAGGAGCGTGTGAATAGCCTTGCGTGTGAAGTCCGACACGCGTCTATTGCCAAAAGGTACCAGCGTATTGTCCATGTCAGATAAAACAAGCTTAATCACAAACGTCCCCCGTTGCTGTACGCTGCGCAGGTTGGTGTGGACGCATGGTACGTCGCAGCTTCAAGTTGACGTAAGCAATGTGACTTAAAGCTGACACAGCTCCAAGCTGCATCTTTGTACTTCTACATATTTGAACTGTGCGCCAAAACGTCAAAGCGATCAATCTTGAGCAACACTTGGTCTAGTCCAATCATACCCGAGAGACGCACCTTTGACGCATTCGAAGTCAAAATTAGAAGATCTCTAAACCCGGAGCCCCGACGGCCGCCAACCCACTCCATGCGCTTAATGTCCTGGTAGTTGATGGAAATTTCAGAACCTACAAAGGGCACTACAACCATCTCGTCATCAAAAAGCGAGACCTTATAACGACTCAAGATGTACCACGCCATAAACATGACAACCGAGAAGGACGCAAAAAACGCCATAACAATGTCCGGGTTTGGCGTGAACACGTTAACATAGCAGAGCCAGCCGAGAATAACTGCGATTGCGCTAACAAATGCCATGTCAATAATGAGCGAACGTGTGAGCGATGCGGGAGTCACGTAGGTATCGTGGTGACTGTGGCGACGCTCGGAAATTCCAACGTTTCCCGAGTGCTCTAAAAACGCAGCTATAACGGGTGCCGCAACGACAACAATTCCAAAAAACACTGCGAGCATTGCGACCTCCCTTACTCCGTGAAAAAAAAAGAACAATGACCCTTCATAATTATGCTACGCTCCCGCACACCATTTATTGACAAGGGTGAACGGGAGCGTAGACGGTAGAAATCTAGCTATGAATGGCAAAGTAGCACGTCAAACGGTTGCACGCGATGCGACGGCGCGGGTCGCGGGCAGTGCGAGCGCGACACGGCGGCGCGACTCGCGGACAGCGCGCGGCGCGAGCAGCGCGGTCAGCGCAGGTGCTAGCTGCGGGCAGCAAACTTGGCGACGAGCTTCTCCAGAAGGTCAACGGTAACTTCAAGGCTTGGCACGGGGACAAACTCACGCACGGAGTGGGCGTTATATCCGCCGGTAGCAATGTTGGGGCATGGCAGGCCACGGAAGGTGAGCTGAGCGCCATCGGTACCACCACGAGCAGCAACAGGCTTAGGCTCAATGCCAACCTCGCGATTTGCCTCAAGTGCATAATCAATCAGGAACTCGTAGCCGTCGAACTTCTCGGCCATGTTGCGATACTCCTGGTGAATCTCAACACGGACGGTATTCTCGCCATAGCGCTTGTTCAAGAACGCGGCGATATCCTGCAGGACCTGCTGGCGGTTGGCAAAAATCTGGGCGTCGTGGTCGCGGACGATGTAGCTGAGCTTAACCTCGGACGCGGAGCCCTCGATGACAATTGGGTGATAGAAGCCCTCGTAGCCCTCGGTGTGCTCAGGACGCTCGAAAGCGGGGACCATCTGCTGGAACTCGGATGCCACAGTGATTGCGTTGATCATGACGTCCTTGGCGCTGCCGGGGTGCACCATGACACCCTTGAAGTAGACGTCAGCGTGGGCGGCGTTGAAGCATTCGTAGTTGAACTCGCCGAGAGCCTCGCCGTCGACGGTGTAGCCGTACGCTGCGCCGAGTTTGTCCAGGTCAAGCAGGCTTGCTCCGTGACCGATCTCCTCGTCAGGGACAAACGCAATCTTGAGCGTAGGGTGCGCAAGCTCGGGGTTGTCGCCCAGACGCTTGAGTAGCGCGCAGATCTCGGCCACACCGGCCTTATCGTCAGCAGAAAGCAGCGTGGAGCCGTCGGAGCAGATGATGTCCATGCCCACAAAATCCTTGAGGTCAGGGACCTGCTCCTGGGTAGTTGCGATGGTCTTGCCGTTAACGACGCCGGCGACCAGATCACCGCCCTCGTAGTGGACGACGTGCGGCGTGATGCCCGAGGCGGGCGCGTCGATTACGGAGTCCAGGTGCGAGCAAAGCATCAGCGCGGGAGCCGACTCGGCGCCCATGGATGCGGCGAAGGTTCCGGTGACGTAGGCGTGCTCGTCGACGGTGACGTCGGTGCAGCCCAGCGCCTTGAGCTCTTCGCCCAGGTAGCGAGCCATCTCGTGCTGAGCAGGCGTGGAAGGGGTGACGGTGTCGTTGTCGGGGTTGGACTGGGAGTCAACCTGCACGTAGCGCATAAAGCGCTCGGCGACATCGGGGAGCTGGTTAGTTGCGGTTTCAGACATAGGTATCCTCTCTGGTTCGGGCAAGACCGGCGGGGCGGGTGGTGCAGGTCGCAGCGCGGGCAGCGCAGGTAGCGCGGGTGCAAGGCGGCGCGTTAACCAGCCTTGCTGTGTGCGTTGAATGTTGTATGCATTTACTGTACCGCAACTCAAAAAGAATTAAACCTACCTGCACGAACTTTGCGCGCACATGCCATAATAATTGCAAGAAATGCGAAAGACGGAGCGCTATGACGAACGACTTTTGGACGCCACAATTTCACCTCTTCCCACCTCAGGGTTGGATGAATGACCCCAACGGACTTTGTCAGTTTAAGTCCGTCTACCACGCGTTTTACCAGTACACTCCCGAGTGGCCTGCCAACGAGCTCCGCTTTTGGGGACATGCTGTGAGTAAGGATTTGCTCTCTTGGGAGACGCTCCCTATTGCGATTTCCCCAGACGCAGCTTGCGATAAAGACGGTGTGTTTTCGGGTTCGGCCTGGATTGAGACGCGTAACGCTGCGCCCGACGGCTGCGGTCACGGCAACTGCGGTCACGGCAGTGCGACGGCCGGCGAGGTCATGCGGCTCTTCTACACCGGCAACGTTATGGACGAAACACACCCAGAAGCCGACGGCATTGACGTCGGTCGAGTGGCCTATGAGGTCATGGTGACCTCTGAAGATGGACTGAATTTCTCGCCAAAGTGCGTTGTTTTGAAACCGAACGACTACCCCAGTACCTGCACAAACCACGTGCGCGACCCGAAGGTTTGGGAGCAAGACGGGGTTCTGCGCATGCTGTTAGGTGCTCGCGAGAGGGACACTGCGGCTGGTCCCGCGAAATCCGCAGATGAACGCTGCGATTCGGGAGCGGTGTTGATTTACGACTCCAGTGATTGTGGCGAGTCGTGGACGCTCCACTCGGTTATACGCGGGGCTAACGACCTGGGTCATCGTGAGGCGTTTGGCTACATGTGGGAATGCCCTTTTTTGGTGCAGCTAGATGACCAGGAGTTTCTATCTGTGTGTCCGCAAGGGCTTAGTGAAGGCGCTAGTACGGAGCCAAGCGCTGGTACGGAGTCAAACGCCGATGCGGAACCAAGTGCTGGTACGGAACCAAGCGCCGATGCGTCCAAGGGATCGCGCTTGAGCGATTCCGCTAACTTGCAAGAGAATACTTCAAGCGAGCCTCTCGACAAGTGGCAAAACATCTGGCAGTCGGGCTATTTTCCGCTTCCAGAGGGCCAAAAGCTTATCAATGTTGAAACTGTTTCCACCGATAGCTTTGTGCTCTGGGATCATGGTTTTGACTTCTACGCACCTCAAACGTTCGTCGATGATTCTGGCCGAACCATTTTGATTGGATGGATGGGCATCATCGATCCGACTTACCATAGTTATCCTGAAGGCATTGAATTCTGCCACAACCTTACTCTGCCTCGAGAACTTTCGTTGTCTGGTGATGGTGTTATCCTGCAACATCCAGTTAAAGAGCTTGATGCTAAGCGACACGAATGCGCGGAATTCGACGCTGACGGCTTCGTCGAAATAGGTCAACTATCTGCGGATATTGAG
>JABZGZ010000055.1 GCA_015259105.1 Atopobium sp.
CGCGGGCATTATCAAGTGCATGGCGAGGGTGAGTAAATCCGTGCCAGTTGTCTGGTGCAGCCTCGTGATCATGCCAATCGTAAAGGTAGTAGTCATGGAGGAGTGCACCACGTACAAGCGCGCGTTCATCAACTTTGATACCAGCGTTCATAGCAAAAGCAAGGCTGCTATAAGCAACTGCAATAACGTGGTCGAGTGTGCTGGTAGTTCCATGTTGTGTAAAAGTTGCAAGCTGATAGAGTCTTCCAGACTTCAGAATAGGAGTTGAAAGCTCATCGAACCTCTCGCGAATTTTAGAAACGTCAACCAAAAAATATCCCATCAACTGTGTGTACGCTACAGAAGTCTCTGCGCATACCCTAGTAATGTATCTATAAAAGATTAGTTAATCTGACGGTTACGCGCAATCTTTTTGGCTGAATGTTACGAAAACGAAAGAATAGAAAACGCAAGCTTTGTCGGCGCCTATTGTGCCGTTTACCTGCGTTTACGCTTTCTTACTGTAAGGGCTCATGTGGTCCACCACAACGTTTACCGCACCTGGAAGGCAGCGAGCGGAGTAAGCGTATATGTCGTGGCAGGTGACCTCGCCATTTACTTCCAGTGGCATAGGCGCTGTTGATTCAACGGTAATTTCTCTGCCGCTAAAGCTATTGAGGTAAGGCCTACCAAGCGAGTCTCCCGTGCGATCAAAGAAGCCAGAGAGCAGTGGACGTACCAGTTTTGCGGTCATGTGAGTCTCAATGACAATAACCTCAAGCAGACCGTCATCCATACGATTACCAGGGGCTAGTTCAATTCCTGCTTGCATCATAGAGCTGTTTGCAATGAGGCAGCCAATGCCTTGAAGCTCGTGCATTTTGCCGTCAACGGTAATCTTGAAGTCATGAACTGGTGGCATGAGGTTGGCGAGGGCTGCCGTAAAGTACGCAGCTTCTCCAAAGGTTTGCTTGTGGGGGATAGCCGAGCGCATAATCTCGGCATCAAGTCCCGTACCAGCCATTAAAGGCACGCCAGCTACATGAGTTTCTCCCGATACGGTGGTCCAGGTAATTTCACCCAGGTCAAGACGTGCGGTCTGAAGGTTTCTGCAGGCCAGTGCCAGTGCGTTAGGTTCAGGTGCGTTTCCGATACTTGCGGCCAGAAGATTGGCTGTTCCAGAAGGGAAGACCAAAATAGGCGTCTGACAACCTCTTAGGCCGTAGAGCAGGCTAGATACCGTGCCATCGCCGCCTGAAAGCACTACTACGTCAAAATCTTCAGGCTGAACAGAGCTTAGAACCTCATCTGTGTGCCAATGGCTCTCGACAAGTTTTACCAGGCATTCATCGCCACACTTCAGAAGAGCACGCTCAAATTCAAAGATTGCATCAGAGCTAAAACCCGAGCAAGGATTGTGAATGATGAGGGTTCTCATATATCCTCCGAAGATTTGCAACAAGCTGGTATATCATTTTGATACGTATGAGTGTATCGCTTTACGTCAGGTACTTAATCGGCAATTGGATGGACGCATTGTATATAGCAACCTCAGAAGAACTTTCCGCATTTTGCGAGCGAGCAAAGGCCTCGCATATCCTTGCAGTTGATACGGAGTTTCTTCGCGAGAAAACCTACTTTCCCAAGCTTTGCCTGGTGCAGGTTTCTACAGGTTCCGAGATTCTCGCAATTGATCCGCTGCTTATTGATGACCTTACTCCTCTTAAAGAGCTCCTGGAAAACCCGCAGATTGTCAAGATTTTCCATGCGTGCTCACAGGACCTTGAGGTCTTGCTAGAAAAAATGGACTGCGCATGCGCACCTGTTTTTGATACGCAGGTAGCAGCCGCATTTTTGGGTATGCGCCAGCAGGTAAGCTACGCCGGATTGGTAGAAAATTTTGCTAACGTTAAGCTTGCTAAAGCTGAGTCTTTAACAGACTGGTCAAAGCGACCGCTTGATAAAGAACAGCTGGTATATGCCGAGGATGACGTGAGATATCTTCCTGCAATTTATCATCAAATGATCGAGAAACTCATCAAGCTTGACCGTTTGAGCTGGGTAAAGCCAGAGATGGATCAACACACTAATATTGAGCAGTATCGTCGAGATCCTTATCAAGCATATCTTCGTTTGAAGCGCTCTGGTTCGCTTACGCGCAGACAGCTTGCTATTGCTCGAGAGGTGTGCGCCTGGCGAGAAGAAACTGCGGCTAAAAGAGATGTTCCACGTAAATGGGTGCTTTCTGATGAACTCATTATTGAGATTTGTCGTCGCGTCCCTACATCACCTGATAGACTACGCAAAATTCGTGGTACTGAGCAGATTTCTCAAGGTGGGGTAGTGCATCTTTTGGATGCAATCAAACGTGGCCAAAAGACCCCCGCTGATCAGTGTCCAAAAATTGAGCATCATGCTCATCCTTCTGCCGGTTCTGAAGGTGTTGTTGAGCTTATGTATGCTCTTATTAGGATTGTTTCAGAAAAAGAAGGAATTGCATCTCCTTTAATTGCCAATAAGGATGATCTTACTGACCTGCTTTTGGACAAGGTTGATGCAAGGCTTAAAACTGGATGGCGCTATCAATTAGTGGGCAAGCAGCTTGTGGGATTGCTCAATGGCGAGGTAGGTCTAACAGTTAAAAACGGTCGAGTGGAGCTACTGTAAAAGCAGCTCCTAAGCTTAAGAACAAGTAGCTACCGATTACTCTTGCAAACCTGACTTTTTGTCCGGTGAGTTGGGTATACTCATCTTTATACATAGATAGGAGAAAAACATGTATTACTCAGGTGCGTTTATCCCATACGTTGTTCTAGTAGTTGCCTCGTTGGTGCTCGGATTGGGTACCCAGTGGTACATCAAACATGAATTTAAAAAGTATTCTTTAGTTCCCTCTGGGTTTAATGCCACTGGCGCTTCAGTTGCTCGTACCATGATGGACACTAACGGAGCAGCTAATGTTGGCATTAAGAGAATTTCTGGTGAGCTCACCGATAACTTTGATCCACGTGACAATTGCCTGCACCTCTCTGATGCAAACTTCTCTGAGGGTAGCGTAGCTTCAGTTGCTGTTTCTTGTCACGAAGCGGGTCATGCTGTTCAGACCGCTAAGCTGTACATGCCATCTCGCGTTCGTTCCGCTCTTGTTCCTGTTGTTAATTTAGCATCCGCAGCATGGATTTATGTCTTTATTGCTGGTGTCTTGCTAAATGTTTCAGGAATGACTGTGCTAGCAATTTGGCTGTATGCATTTACCTTTTTATTCCATATAGTTACGCTTCCTGTAGAGATTGATGCTTCAAGGCGTGGATTAGCCTTTTTGAAGGCAAACGCTCCTGCAGGCTTTGACTACAATGGCGCTAAAAAGGTACTGATTGCCGCTGCTCTTACTTACGTAGCCGCTGCAATGGTTTCTGCACTCCAGCTTCTATATCTGCTTGGTTCTTCCAGAAGCAGGAACTAGTAATGGATCAGATTCAAGAGAAAGAAGATTCTGTTCTTTCGGTATCTGATGCGGTGCTCTTTGCAAAAAATGAAGTTGCCTCAATGCCATCTATGACGGTGGTTGGAGAGGTCTCTGGATTTAGGGGTCCAAACTATAAGTCTGGGCATTGTTACTTTGACGTAAAAGACCCTGTTAGTTCTATGGCAGTTATTGTCTGGTCAAAGATTTATGCTGCTAGTGGCATTACGTTGCAAGACGGAATGAAAATCCAGATGACAGGAAAGTTTGATATTTACGCTTCAAGCGGCAAACTTTCTTTTCATGCGCGTACTATACAGATCGCCGGAGAAGGAGACCTTCGCCAAAAGGTGGCACAGCTTGCTAAAAAGCTAGAAAAAGAAGGTCTTACAGATATTTCCAGAAAGCGCTACATTCCAGAGTTTTGTACACGCATTGGTGTAGTTACCTCACTTTCTGGTAGCGTCATTGATGATGTTAAGCGTACGCTTGCGCGCAGAAACCCTCTTGTAGAGCTTGAGGTGTCTGGCTGTGCTGTTCAGGGTACTCATGCACCTGCAACTATTATTAGAGCTCTCCAGGTTGCTGCAACTACACGGCCAGATGCAATCTTGCTGGTACGTGGAGGTGGCTCATTCGAAGATCTTATGTGCTTCAATGATGAGGGAGTGGCTCGCGCCATTGCTGCATGTCCAGTTCCTGTTATCACGGGTATTGGTCATGAGCCCGATACCACCATTGCAGATATGGTTTCTGATAGAAGAACTTCAACGCCAACTGCTGCTGCAGAGTCCGTGGCTCCCGCTATTAGTGAGTTACAAACTACGTTTAACAACAGAATTTCTCGCCTTGGAAATGCTACAAGAAAGATTTTGCAGTTCTATAAAACGGGACTTACAACTGTTGAGCAACGCTCTAACTTGGCAATGAAAAATGCTCTAGCAAGTAAACAGTACCAGCTAGAGAAGCTATCAGATCGTCCTTGTTTGAAAGACCCTGCTTATATTATTTCAACAAGAACAGAAGACCTTAATCAGACTGAGCAAAGGCTTATGGACGCTCTGCCAGCGCTTCTTGTAAGAAAGAAAGAGACGCTTTCTGTCGAGTCACAAAGGCTAATCAGAGCTAGTGCTGCCATGCTCCATCCACATGAGGCTTTGCTGTCTTCGCTTGCAGGAAAATTAGACGCACTTTCTCCTCTAAAGGTTCTTACAAGGGGATATGCGTATGTCCAAGATGAAAAGGGATCTGTCATTAAAACGGCCAAAGACGCCTCGGTTGGAGATTCATTGCTTGTCAAAATGACGGATGGAACAATTAAGGCAACTGTTTCTGACATTGAGCTTTCATAGATAAGGGGAACAACATGGATACTAAGAAGACTGAAGAGCTTACTTTTAAAGATGCTTCTATTGAGCTCGAGCAGATTGTTCGTAAGCTTGAGGGCACAGATTTGGAGCTCGAGGAGTCTTTGGCTCTGTATGCTCGTGGCGTTGAGCTGGTAAAGGATCTTCGTGGAAGGCTTGATACTGCAGAGCAGAAGGTTAAGATTCTGCTTGATGAGTCTCAGGCAGGAGCTGCAATTACTGATACAACTGCAGCGCCTTCTACTGCATATTTAGACGAGTAAAGGAGAGGCTATGTCTGATTGCATTTTTTGTAAGCTTGCTAACAAAGAAATCCCTACAGAGTTTCTCTATGAGGATGAAAACGTTGTAGCTTTTAATGACCTAAATCCTCTTACGCCTGTGCATGTTCTTGTTGTGCCAAAGAACCACTATGACAACATCATTGATGGCATTCCTGCTGTAACCCTTGAGAGTGTTACTAAGGCTATAGCTGCGGTAACAGAAAAGACTGGGATTAAAGAGACTGGATTCCGTGTTATTACCAACACCGGAGAACACGGCGGACAGTCAATCAACCACGTCCACTTCCACGTTTTAGGTGGCAAGCAGTTGGATGATTCAATGGGCTGTAAATAAAAATATTCAAGTTTTTTGCTTGTCTATTTAACTCCAGGGTATCTTGGGGTTTATGATGTCATGCGGTTATGTTTATTTGAAGTAGGAGAGAAAGACTTACTAGTCTGCACTGCTTCACGGAAAGAGGAGTCACATGAACGTACTGGTTATCAACGCAGGTAGCTCATCTCTTAAGTATCAGCTTCTTGACGTTGACACCCGCGAGGTTTACGCAAAAGGAAACTGCGAGCGTATCGGTATCGAAGGTTCTTTTGTTGGTCACGAGGAGCTTGGTGGAGAGAAGCAGAAGCTTGAGGTTGCTCTTCCTGATCACAAGACTGCTATTAAGCATGTCTTTGACATCCTTAAGACTATTGATAAGCCAATCGATGGCATTGGCCACCGTGTTGTTCAGGGTGGTTGGTACTTCCCAGAGTCTGCTGTTGTAGACGATAAGGTACTGGCTCAGGTTCGTGAGGTTGCTCCACTTGCTCCTCTTCACAACTATGCAGAGGCTGACGTTATTGAGATTTGCCGCGAGCTCTTCCCAGAGGTTGGCAATGTAATCGTCTGTGATACTTCTTTCCACTTCAATATGCCAGAGAAGGCACATCGCTATGCTCTTCCTCGCGACGTTGTTGATAAGTATCATGTCCGCAAGTACGGTGCTCACGGTACTTCTCACCGCTATATTTGGCGTGCAACCAATGAGTTCACTAATGGTCAGACTCACAAGCTGGTAAGCTGCCACCTTGGTTCTGGCGCTTCTCTTTCCGCTATTGAAGATGGTCGCGATCTTGAGACCACCATGGGTCTTACTCCACTTGACGGCCTTATCATGGGCACCCGTTGCGGCACTATTGACCCTGCTACCGTTTTCTATCTCTCTCGCGTTGGCGGTTACTCCATCGATGAGATTGACACAATGATGAACAAGCAGTCCGGTCTTCTTGCTCTGTCTGGTCACTCTGATTCTCGCGATATTGAGGACGGCGCTCACGCTGGCGATAAGGACTGCCAGCTTGCACTTGAGATGTTCTACTATCGTACTTCCCAGCTCATCATGGAGATGGCTCAGGCTATGCACGGCTTTGATACCATGGCATTTTCTGCTGGCATTGGTGAGAACTCCGACGAGATGCGTCTTGGCGTTGTCAAAGAGCTTGAGTGGATGGGCGTCAAGATTGATGAGGAGAAGAACAAGGTTCGCTCTGGTGAGATCCGTGACATTTCTGCTCCAGATTCAAAGGTTCGCGTCCTGGTAGTTCCTACCAACGAGGAGTACATGATTGCTCTTGACGTTCAGGAGCTTCTTGGTAAGTAAGTTTGACGTACAATCAAAAAAAATTATTAACTCCCGCACTCTGTGCGGGAGTTTTTTTATGGAGATATAGATAGTTCTTTGACATGAGTACTTTCGAACTTTATATTTTTAAGTAATAAGTTAGAGTTTCAAAGAAATCTTATTGTTTTGTACAGCTATTTGTGTGCAGATAAATAAATCTTTGAACTAGCTGTGAGGAGCATCATGCAGTCTAAGGGTTTAGTTAGCAGGTCTTTGAGCTTTGCAGTTATGTTTGTGCTCACTGTATTTGCTGCGCTTACGGTATTCAACACAAAGGCACAAGCTGTTGAGTACACACCAACTATTTCAAATGCTAGCTATACAACATTAGTTGGTAGTAATGTGCGTGTAAATTTTGATTATGCGCTCAACAATGGTGCCCCTGCACAACCAGGTGATACCTTTACTATTATGCTTCCTCCAGAGCTAGAGAATAATACTCCAGCTCCTTTTGAGGTTATGGGTGTAGATGCAAACGGAAATAGTATTTCTGTTGGTACGGCAACTCCTACCAGTAACCCTAATACCATGACTGTTACCTTCAATAACAATATTGCGGGTCTTCTTAACGTTCATGGCCAGATGTCTTTCTCGCTCAATTGGTCAAGCGCAATTGCACAGAGAGGCAATGGCAGCACTACGCTCAATATTGGTAACACCAGCCTTAACATGACGTATGGCGGTTCTATTGCTGCAATGGATACTGCAATTACTAAGTACAACAGAACTGGCGCAACTGCAGAGACAACCTATACGCTTCCTTCTGGTGCAACTATTGAGACCGGAAGCGATTACTATGTGACCAGTTGGGTTGTTAACCTAACTCCATCTGATATCACCCAGGTTGGTCTGCTTAATGCCACTGTTAAGGATCAGATTGTAAATCCTTATACCGTTGATGCATCAAAGCTTACTGGTACTGGTGTTAATCCTTCAGATGAGCTTGCTGGTCCATATCTTAAGCACTCTTTTGTTCTCCACCTTGTTAACGGCGCTGTTCAGACTCTTTCTGCAGATCAGATTCTTCCTGCAATTACCTTTACTCCTAATGGTTACACTCTTGATTTTGCTCGACTCAATAATCAGGTTAACTTTGCTGGTTTCCAACCACTTATCCAGGATTGCTGGCTTGAGTACAAGACCATTGTTCCAGCCAACGTTACCCAGGTAGACAATAGAGCAACTCTTGATTTTGATGGCAACACTGATAACTTCACTCGTGAAGGTTGGTGGATTAATCCTCGCGGTGCCGGTACTGCAACTGGCGAGCAGCAGGTAAGCGTTTCTGTATCCAAGGTTTGGGAAGATCAAAATAACGCTGACGGTACTCGTCCTACTTCAGTTACCGTACACCTTTATGCAGACGGCGTAGATACTGGTAAGAGTGAGGTTCTCTCTGACGCAAATGGCTGGACTGCAACATTTAGCAACCTCGATAAGAATCAGGCTGGCACTACAACAGCTATTACGTACACCATTGTTGAGGACGAGGTTGAGGGTTATACCGCTGAGGTAACAGGTGATGTTACCAGTGGCTTTACTATTACTAATACTCACATTCCTCCAACTCCAACCACTCCACCTTCAGAGACTCCTAAGAAGCCAAAGCAGCCAAAGAAGAAGGAGCCTAAGCTTCCTTCAACTGGTGATGCTTCCTTTGCTGCAGTATCCGTAGCAGCCGCATCTTCTGTTCTTATTGCAGCTGGTGTTCTTGGTAAGAAGCGCGTTCAGTAACGCACGCTACAACAACGTAAGTTAAACGTAAAAGAGCCTGTGAGATTTATTCTGAACTGCCTCCTATTTCTTGGACATAAGAAATGGGAGGCAGTTCATATGCAGGTGATTATGATTCTGCAGCGTGT
>JABZGZ010000056.1 GCA_015259105.1 Atopobium sp.
CAAAATTGCGTATAGTAGATGTTTGACAAAACGCATTGGGCAAAACGCAGATTAAACACAAAGGAGCCCCAATGGCCAGAAGGTCACATTCATCTCAGAATCGCGGAAACAACAGCCGTGATAGGTACGAAGATACCCCTGAGTACGATACAGAGGACTTCGCACAGGACGATTATGACGCTTATAATCAGGGCGCATATCAGCCTCGCACGCTGGGCAGCGTTCGAAGCGCAGGTGCAAGTTCTGCACGCAACAATCACGAATCCCACGGCTCCAGGTTTACGCGCGAGCCTTTGATTGGCCAGACCAATGTCGGCGACGAGTGGCCTGAAGAAGCCCCAGTTCAGCAGCAAAAACACACCCACTTTGCTGCACATCGAGCGGGTGCCGTGAGCCATGCACCTTCTCGCGCAGAAGGCGTGGGCGCATATTCCAAGAAGCGCCAAGGTTCTTCTCGCGGTCGTGGTCTTAAGATCTTTGCCGGCATCCTGGGAACGTTGCTGCTGGTAGCAGGTGTAGCATTTGCGTGGTGGATGCTGGATACCAACTCAAAACTTCGCCAGGGCTTGGACGCAAACCTGCAGGCCACACTGGTACAGGTTGCTCCTTCCGACCCGTTCTACATGCTGCTTCTGGGCGTGGATAAGGACGAGGGACGCGCAGAGAACTGGGGTGATTCCGACGCAAACTTCCGCGCCGACACTATCATTCTGGCTCGCGTAGATCCTAAGAACAAGAAGATCACCCTGATTTCTATCCCCCGAGACACTATGGTTGACCTGGGAGAACACGGAAAGCAAAAGATTAACTCCGCATACAGCTATGGCGGCGCATCCGGAATGGTCGAGGCCGTTTCCAAGCTGGCAAATGTCAACATCTCGCACTATGCCGAGGTAGACTTTGAGTCGTTCACCAAGATTGTGGACTCCATTGGCGGCATTACGGTCAACCTGCCCGTTGCTGTTTCTGACATGCAGTACTCAGGTATCGACCTTCCTGCCGGCGAGCAGCAGCTCAACGGCCAGCAAGCGCTCGGCCTTTCTCGCAGTCGCCACGCATACGACAACTACGGCGCCGGCGACTTCTATCGCGCGGCTAACCAGCGCATGATTCTAACGGCCATTGCCAAGAAGGTCCTCCAGCTGGACCCCGTTTCTATGTCGGGCGCCGTATCTACCATGGCCGAGAGTGTGACCACTGACTTAAATGTTACCGATATCGTAGGCCTGGCCATGTCGTTTAGGGGCATGGACACCTCCAAGGATATGTATTCCGCGCGTACGCCGACGACGTCCGAGCTCATTGATGACGTGTGGTACGAGATTGTCGATAAGAGCGCGTGGAAGACCATGATGGACCGTGTAAACCAGGCGCTGCCTCCTCTGGAGGATGCAAGCGCTGCCGAAACCACAGGCGTTGTGGGCACCGTCGGAGGAGACCCTTCAGCCATCGACAGCATCAAGCCTGACTATACCGGTGAAGTTGCCGTGCTCAATGGCACCGACGTTCAAGGGCTTGCAGCTCAGAAGTCTGGCATCCTGAAGACTAAGGGCTACACCGCTTACGCCGACAGCTCTCTGGAGCATCCAACCGACTCGATTATCATCTACGACGGCACGCGTACGGGCCTGGCAAAGGCTGTTGGCGTTGCAAAAGCGCTGGACATCCCTACCGCTAACATCAAGGCAAACGACGGTTCCTACCCCACCGACACAGACATCACCGTGGTTCTGGGCACCGATCAGGCTCCAAAGCGCTAGCGGCTTGCGGCCTGCGATCCGCTACGGCATACGCCACACAGCGCGCTACCCCACCCCACACAAAAACGGGCGAGAAGACCGATCTTCTCGCCCGTTTCACGTTAACTGTCAGCAGTTTTGTGGCTTAGACGTTAAAGCGGAAGTGCATGACGTCGCCATCCTCGACCACGTACTCCTTGCCCTCGATGCGAAGTTTGCCAGCGGTCTTGCAGCCGGCCTCGCCGCCCAGCTCCACGTAATCGTTGTAGCTGGCAACTTCGGCCTTGATGAAGCCGCGTTCAAAGTCGGAGTGGATGACGCCGGCGGCCTCGGGAGCCTTTGCGCCAATGCGGACGGTCCAAGCCCTGACCTCCATGGGACCAGCGGTGAAGTAGCTCTGCAGGCCAAGCAGCTTGTATGCTGCCTGAGCAAGCGTCTCCAGGCCGGAGTGCTCAAGCCCCAGGGACTCCAGGTACTCTGCGGCCTCCTCTAGATCAAGATCAGCCAGCTCAGCCTCGACACCTGCGCAAACAGGGATGGACTGAACGCCGTTAATGACAGGAGCAGGCTCGGTGAGCATGTCCTCGTCGACGTTTGCGACGTACAAGATTGGCTTCATGGTAAGCAGGAAGAGATCGCGAGCAGCCAGGCGCTCCTCGTCGGTCATCTCCATGTCAGCGGCGCGATTGCCCTCGTTCAGCCACTCCTGAAGGCGCTTTGCCACGTTGAGCTTGGGCTGTAGGTCCTTATCGCGCTTGGCCTCTTTCTCAAGCTTAGGCAGGGCGCGCTCAATGGTGCCCAGGTCAGCGAGGATAAGCTCGGTCTGAATGATATCAACGTCCTCGTCAGGATTGACGCGACCCTCAACGTGAATGACGTCGGGATCCTTGAAGTAACGAACAACCTCGCAGATAGCGTCGGTGTTGCGAATGTTTGCCAGGAACTGGTTGCCCAGGCCCTCACCCTCATTTGCACCCTTGACCAGGCCAGCGATGTCCACAAACTCAACAGTTGCAGGCATGGTGCGACCAGGATTGACAATCTCGGCCAGCTTCTGGAGCCTTGCGTCGGGTACGTCAACGATGCCCACGTTAGGGTCGATGGTAGCAAACGGATAGTTTGCGGCCAGGCCACCCTTGCGGGTCAGCGCGGTGAACAGCGTGGATTTACCAACGTTTGGCAGGCCAACGATACCAATTGAAAGCGACATGTGAGTCCTCTTGTTGTCGGTAGACGGTTACTTGTATTTCTCGCGAGAAGAACGAGCAGCTAGAAGCGTTGTGCTCTATGTTAACAGCCGCGTGCTACTCCCCATTATCCTCTTTTGGAGGCTCCTGTGCAGCGGCGGTAGAACTCTCGTCTGAGTCCTCGGTAATCGAGTCCGCCAGGTGTTTGAGCTGCTCCTTGCCGGTGTCAAAAATGAAGCGAGCCTTACGACGAGCCAAAGCCTCAAGACGCTCGGTCTCCTCGGCCTTGCGATCACGAACAACTAGCTCAGAAGTGTTCATCGGCACCATCGTAAGCGCGCCAGGCTCTGGGCAGACAATTTCGCAGGCGCCGCAGTTGACGCAGAACGGCATCTTTATAGTTAGCTTGCCGCGCTCATCGATGTCGATAGCGTGCGTCGTACAGGTGTTTTTGCAGTCGCCGCAGACGGTACACTTACTGGAATCCCAGATAGGAGCCGCGAGCTTCACGTAAGGAGCAAGGTCTGGGTCGTGCTGGAGGGCGCCCATAACCAGACGGCGATCCTGCGTGAGCATGGACTGCCTCATGTCGGTGGTGCGCAGACCCATCACGTCATCAAGCTGCGTCTGAAGCTTATCCAGAGAGCGAGCGTGCGAGTTGATGCGGTCAGCGATTGCCTTGGCACCCGCAAGAACAGGCGTCGAAGCAGATACCAGGCGTTCTGCACCGTTCATCGCGTTGGAGATGAACTGAGAACGGATGTAAGCACGCGTGAAGTTGTGGTTGAGGTTGTTGCCGTCGACCTCGAGGCCAACCGTAGCACCCGTCCACTCCTCAGCGGTAGCGATTGCCTGGGTATATGCCTCCTCGCCAGTGGTGGTGCGACAACGGTCGCAAACACCTAACGGCAGGTAAACGCTTACGTTGTCAAAGTCCGTAAGGATCGAGAACCAAATGTCGGCTGAGAGCATACCCACGCAAGGCAGGCAAATCTCGTTGCCCTCAGGTTTTCTCGCCAGAGCACGCGTACAGGTAATGTAGCACTGCTCGTACGCGGAGGCCGCGCGAGCTACCTGGTCATACAGCATGCGGGACGTGTGGCGGCGCGTGTTGAACGTCTCGGTTGGACACGCGGCAACGCAAAGGCCGCACTGAAGACAAGCCTCGTCGTCGATGCGTACAGACTGGTTGTGGATATCAATGCAATCAACTGGGCAAACATCCAAACAGCGAGAACATGCTTCTGCTTTTCCAGAGGCGCACCTCAGGCAGCGATTGGCGTTTGACCAGGGGATTTCCTTGTAGTCCATTGGCTCAAACGGTTTGTCCGTATTTGGGTCAATCGACAGGCTTCCCATCAGCGCGTCGAGCGGGTTGGAAAGCACCTGCAGCGAGTCCTGGATATCAATGAGGTCGTCGAGAAAATCTCGCTCCTCGTTACGATTCTGGTTCTGAGCCATGGTGCCTCCTCTCCTTTAGCGCATGGCGGGTTAACGGTGCGGCTGTAGCGTGGCCGCAGTCGCAGTTGCAGCGGCGGCATGGCCGCAGTCGCAGTTGCAGGCGGCATGGCCGCGGTGCGGTCGCAACGACGGCGTGACCGCGGTGCGATTGCGGCGTGACCGCAGTCGCAAATAAACATTTTAACCTGTAGCAAGCAATAATTCCGCTCAAATGACGCCACATTCATACGATTTCGATTAATGGACGATGAATGGGTAAACATTGCAGTTACAGCAAGACGGGTTTCTCGCCAAGTTGTCGTGACGGTAGAAAAAATCGGGCCCAGCGAGAGGCTGGACCCGATTGAAGTACTCGAAGGTGCGGATTAGTACATGCCGCCCTGGCCGCCCTGAGCAGCTGCGCGAGAAATGGACTCCTCGATGGTGGTGTCATTTGGCATCTCGGAAACAGTTGCCTCAGTGATGAGGATGAGGGATGCAACGGAAGCTGCATTCTGGAGTGTAGTACGGGTGACCTTAACTGGGTCAAGAACGCCCATCTCAATCATGTCGCCATACTGGCCAGAAGCAGAGTCAAGACCTTGGCCGGTTGGGAGTGCCTTGATCTTCTCGACAACTACGCTGCCCTCGAAGCCAGCGTTGTTAGCGATGGTGCGGACTGGAGCCTCAAGTGCCTTACGGATGATCTCGACGCCGATCTTCTCGTCTGCGTCAGAGGTCTGAACGCTATCCAGGACAGAGGAAGCAGCCAGGAAGGAAACGCCGCCACCTGCGACAATGCCCTCATCGACAGCTGCACGAGTTGCCTGAAGTGCGTCCTCGATGCGGTGCTTGATCTCCTTGAGCTCAACCTCGGTAGCTGCGCCAACCTTGATGACTGCAACGCCACCAGCAAGCTTAGCAAGACGCTCCTGGAGCTTCTCGCGGTCAAAGTCAGAGGTGGTGTTCTCAATCTCAGCCTTGATCTGGGTAATGCGGTCGTCGATTGCCTCCTTGGAGCCAGCGCCACCAACGATGGTTGTGGTCTCCTTGGTAACCTTAACGGACTTAGCGCGGCCGAGCATCTCTGCGCTGATCTCGTTAAGGTTAACGCCGAGCTCCTTGATGACTGCCTGGCCGCCGGTGAGAACAGCAATGTCCTCGAGCATGCGCTTACGACGGTCGCCGTATGCAGGAGCCTTGATTGCGCAGACGTTCAGAACGCCGCGGAGCTTGTTGAGGATGAGGGTAGTCAGAGCCTCGCCGTCGACGTCCTCAGCCATGATGAGCAGAGGTGCGCCCTGTTTCTGGACTGCCTCAAGGATAGGCAGGATGTCCTGAATGGAGGAAATCTTGTTGTCGGTCATGAGGATGTAAGGATTGTCCAGCTCAGCGGTGAGAGTCTCGTTGTTGGTTGCGAAGTAAGGGGAAACGTAGCCCTTGTCAAACTGCATACCCTCAACGGTGTCGATGTCGATGCCGAAGGTCTGGGACTCCTCAACGGTGATAACGCCGTCCTTGCCGACAACGTCCATAGCGTCGGAAATCTTGCCACCGATGACTGGATCACCTGCGGAAATGGTACCAACGGAAGCAATCTGCTGCTTAGTTGAGACCTCCTTGGCGATGCCCCTCATCTGAGCGACGACAGCCTCAACGGCCTTGTCGATACCGCGACGGATTGCGATTGGGTTTGCGCCAGCAGCAACGTTGCGGAGGCCCTCGTTAACGATGACCTGTGCAAGCAGGGTTGCGGTGGTGGTACCGTCGCCGACGGTGTCGTTAGTCTTGGTTGCTACCTCTTTGACCAGCTGAGCACCCATGTTCTCTACTGGGTCCTTGAGCTCAATCTCGCGAGCAACGGAAACACCATCGTTGGTGATGGTTGGTGCGCCGTAAGAACGCTGCAATGCAACGTAGCGACCCTTAGGTCCAAGAGTGGTGGTTACAGCATCTGCCAGGGTGTTTACGCCCTTAGCAAGCTTGGCACGAGCGTCGGTGCCAAAATCGATATCTTTAGCCATGGTATTCCTCCAAAATAGCTGAACTTACAAGTAAAAAGCGGACGAACAAGCTGCAAGCGACTAAGCTGCGAGCAAACGAGCTACGAACAAACGAGCTACGAGCGAACGAGCTACGAGCGAACGAGCTACGAGCGAACGAGCTACGAGCGATTAGTCCTCGAGGACTGCAAGGATGTCGTCAGCACGAAGAAGCAGGAGCTCCTCGCCGTCTACCTTGACCTCGGTGCCGCCGAACTTGCCGTAAAATACCTGGTCGCCGACTTTGACATCAAGAGCAATGCGATTGCCATTCTGATCAAGCTTGCCAGTTCCGACTGCGAGGACCTCACCGCGCTGAGGGAGCTCCTGAGCTGCGGATGCAATGTAGAGACCAGAGGATGTCTTTTCCTCTTTTGGAGCAGGCTTTACCAGAACACGATCTCCAAGTGGCTTCAAATTCATAATGAAAACCTCCCTTTCGGGCTAAGCCCGATATTGGCGCCAAGCGCCCTTTTCCAACGCTATTAGTTATTCCACACGGGAAAACAATTTATACGAAATATTGCGAAAATCTTACAAAACCGACTTAGATTTTCTGTAGGCGTGCAGTATAAGCCGTCAACGGTTATACGCGGGCTGGTGGGTGCGGCTGGGGCGCAGACGGTATACGGACGGGATGCAGGCGGCGAGCAAGTGAGCGGCATCGCTGAGCTGCTGGTAAGCGCTGTTTGCAGTCGGCGGGTGCGAGCGCCAGGTGGTATCCACCTGCGATTTCTTGGCATTAGAATAATTTTCGGCGTAAATATTTGCTGCGTGCATATTCTGCTAGTGATATACGTGTTTTTGCATAGGAAAAGTGAGCGTCATTTTGGAAGGGGTCAATTTGGGTAAAAAATCCGTTTAGTTGGGGATGAAATGGAGTATTCAGAAAAATTGCACCTACGTTTTACCAGGTAACAAATTCTATCCAGATTTCCGATTATTTGTCCGAAGTAAAACAGCAGGTAGATTTGATGCATAGAATCACACTATTTCTGTAATCCCCAACTAAACGCATTTTTTACCACTTGAGGGTCATTTTTGGGCCAAAACCGCCTCTTCCCCACTCGCAGTAAAAATCGACCTGCATAAAAGTACCCGGCTATTCATTTTCATGAATAGCCGGGTACTGAGTCTAGAAACTAGACGCTTACGCGTCCAAACTCTCCAGTTCAGAGAGCCACAGCGAGCTCGAAGCGTCGGATGGCATGCGCAGGTCGCCGCGTGGAGAAAGTGAAACCGAGCCAACCTTTGGTCCGTCAGGCATCGCCGAGCGCTTGAACTGCTGCGAGAAGAAGCGGCGGTAGAACACCTTCAGCCAGCGAACGATGGTCTCGTGGTCGTAAATCTCCTGGTCATTACCCGTGCCAAACGCACGCTCGGCAAGACGCAGAACCTTAAGTGGGCCACTTCCGTGACGAAGCACATGGAACAGGAAGAAATCATGCAGCTCATAAGGGCCAACCAGGTCCTCCGTCTTTTGCTCAATGGAACCGTCCGCCGCAGTTGGCAGCAGTTCAGGAGAAACCGGAGTGTCCAAAACGTCGCGTAAAACGTGAGCGATCTCGTCCTCACCCTGCTCCTCATACGAGTCAGCGCAGTAATCAACAAGGTACCTGACCAGCGTCTTTGGCACCGATGCATTCACGCCGTACATGGACATCTGGTCGCCGTTGTACGTCGCCCAGCCAAGCGCCAGCTCAGAGAGGTCGCCCGTGCCAATGACCATGCCGCCCACCTGGTTGGCAACGTCCATCAGGATCTGCGTGCGCTCGCGAGCCTGAGAGTTTTCGTACACGACATCGTGAACGTCCTGATCATGACCGATGTCAGCGAAGTGCTGCAGCACGGAATCCACAATGGAAATCTCGCGAAGGTCGGCGCCAAGCGACTGCACCAGCTCAATAGCGTTGGTGTACGTGCGATCCGTGGTGCCAAATCCCGGCATCGTCACAGCTACAATGCCCGAGCGGTCATATCCCAGCTGGTCAAAGGCTCGCACGGTGACGAGAAGGGCCAGCGTAGAGTCAAGTCCACCCGAAATGCCAATAACCGCGTGGTCAGAGCCGGTGTGCGCCAGCCTTGAAGCCAATCCATGGGCCTGAATCGACAGAATCTCCTCGCAGCGCGCCGCGCGAGCATCGTCCATCGCGGGCACAAACGGATGCGGGTCAACGTACCTGGTC
>JABZGZ010000057.1 GCA_015259105.1 Atopobium sp.
GGTCTTCTCGCTATTTGTATAGTTGAACTTTCCATTTTTGCAGTGCAAACCTTCTGAAAGATTTGAGAAGTATTTGGGGAATTAAGAAACAGCTACATAACAGCTGTATTTTTATATTATCCTCAAGACATATTCGTTGTAAGCACTCAATTCAGGAGTAAAAAATGAAGAGAACAAAGTCTCTATTTGTTGCTCTGCTGGTCATGGTGGTGTGTGCTGTAAGTCTTGGTTTTGCGCAGCCCGCATACGCAGCAAACGAGAACGTGTTGACCGTAAATGTTACCGACGACTATTACGGCAATCCTGTTGATGGAGTAACTGTTTCGGTTACTGATGCAGCTACCGGTGCAGTTGTGGCAGAACAAGTCACAAATGCTAGTGGTTCGGCAACTTTCTCTCTTCCAGACGGTGCTTACAAGGTGGAACAGACAAAGTTTAAAGCTGGCTATGTTGTTGACCACTCCACCAAAGCTGTAACTTTCTCTGGTGTAGCTCGTGGTACTGACGACCATCAGACCGTTGCCCTTGAAGATGTTCATATCATGGGAACATTGATTGCATACGCTGATACAAACATTAAAACTGGTCCTGGATTCCTTACAGATGTTTATTTCAATGTTGAGGATGAGTTTGGCAACAGAATTGCTACAGGTGTTCAGGGCGGTACCCCTCTAACTGTTCCGGTTACAGGTAGCTATACACTTATTCCAACACAGTATCCAAGCAGGCTGTCTTACGACTCTTCAGCTGTGATGTTTGCTGAGATTTTTAGATGCACTCAAGGCGGTTATGGCTTAGTCCCACTTCATGCAGTGACGTTTGCTTACAATCAAACTTCTAGACGCTTTGCAGATGAAGTAAAGGCTGCCGTAATTTTGCCAACAAGAAAGGGCAATATTGTGGTCAAGGTTGTAGACCAGGATGGTAATCCAGTTGCTGGTGCTACCCTTAAAGCAACTCCATCCATTGAAAACCCACCAGGATATCCATACCCCGCATGTCCTCCAGTTACGCCTGTAATTCCCGCAGCAGATCCAGCAACTTTACCTGGTAGCGATACTCCTCGTGCTATGACACATACACCTAGAGCACCTGGCGTTGCTTATACACAAACTGGTCACGTTGATAGGGATGCGGATAATAACTATCTGCTCACCACTGGTCCTGACGGTACTGTTGTCATTCCTGATTATCTTGTTGAGAGAGAATCTACTATTACTCAGCTGACAACCCCTGATGGATACACCATCGAAGACCCTAGCACTCAGACTGCTAAAATTACCGGTACAAATACCACAGCAGAGGTTGTATTTGTAAACAAGAAGAACGAGGTTCCAACTCCGGAGCCCGCGCCAGAGCCAAGTCCTGAGCCTCAGACTCCTTCTACACTTAAGAAGAAAGGCTCTAAGAAGCCTGCACTTCCAGATACAGGAGATGCAACACTTCTAGCCCAGTGCTTTGTCGGAGTTCTTGGCACAACTCTTGTTGCTTCCAGAAAGTTTATGACATCTAGAGATAACTAATTCACTTATCTATTTCTAGTTTGTTTAGCGAGAAGATCTTTTAGTAAAAGGTCTTCTCGCTATTTGTTTAGATGGGTGGGTAGGGAATGGCTATTTATAAGCAATTCTTATTGTTGATGATATGAAAATTTAATAAATTGCAATTTAGAATGTAGTTTATATTCATTTTAATAACATTTTCTTTTATCATTTGAATTAGAAATTAGTAATCCTAAATGGATTTGGAAGGTTTGAAGTGAAAAAGTTCAAGTATGTAGTAGCGTCTATTCTTGTTGCACTATGCTGCGTAATTGCAATCGGAGTTCCAAAGCTTGCGCTTGCAGAAGCAGCAGTTCAAAATCAGCTTACGGTAAATGTTACTGATGACTATTATGGTCAACCTGTTGATGGCGTAACAATTACCGTGACTAATACAGTTACTGGTACAAACGCTACAACTATGATTACTAACCAAAACGGTAGGGCACAGACTATCCTTGCTAACGGAAGTTATAAGGTTGAACAGACAAAATTCAAAGCCGGATATGTTATTGATCACACAGCTGTAAATGTAACTTTCTCCGGTACTGATGATGAACACCAGACCATTAACTTTGAAAATGTCCATATTATGGGCCAGCTCTATGTTGGTGCTGAGAAGAAGGTACCAAGTAGTATTTGGGGTTCAAATGCTATTACTGATATCCAATTTGATATTGAAGATGAATTTGGAAATAGAGTTGCTACAGGTGTTCAAGGAGGACAAAGCGTCACTGTACCAGTAACAGGAAGTTATACGCTTATTCCAAAAAATTATCCCACTCAATATGCATACAATACCGATGCAGTAATGTTTGACTCTGTCTTTGCATGTTCTTCATCCAGCAGCAATGGCAATGTTCCTCTACATGCAGTAACGTTCCCTTATGATTCAGATACGCGTCTCTTTGAGCAAACAACTCGCGCAACAATTAAATTGCCAACAAGAATTGGCAATATTGTCGTAAGGGTTGTTGATCAGTATGGAAATCCTATTGCTGGCGCAACTTTAAAGGCAACTCCTGCTTATGAAATAATTCCGGGTGTTCCGTCACCAGCATGTCCTCCTTCTCTAGGTGGATCTAATACACCTGATCCAGCCTATTTAACTGGTACTAGCGCTCCTCGTGCTATGACTCAGGATCCGTCAGCTCCCGGTGTCCCTTATACTCAGACAGGTGAGCTAGACAGGGATGACGATGATAATTATCTTCTTACAACTGGTCCTGATGGCACCGTAATTATTCCTGATTATCTTGTTGAGAGAGAGTCAACTATTACTCAGCTGACCACTCTGGATGGTTACACCATTGATGATCCAAACCCACAGGTTGGTGAGATTACCGGCTCTAACGAGACAACTACGGTTACGTTTGTAAATCGTAGGCCAGAGCCACCAACTCCAGAGCCACAGCCAGAACCTCAGCCAGAACCTCAGCCGGAGCCAACTCCAGAGCCTCAACCACAGACTCCGGAAAAGCCTAAGACTCCAAAGAAAAAGAAGGCTGTTCTTCCAGACACATCTGACATTTCTGGTGTCTCTTCTTTAATTGTTGGAATTGCAGGTACATTAAGCTCTTTCGCTGGTGTTTCAATGTATCTGAATAAGAATCGTTTCTAATACAATAGGATTTATTGAATCTGTTTCAAAATTGATTTGAACTTATCAAGTGAACGACCTGTGCATTTTGTAATTTGAAAATGTATGGGGAGTTCACTTGATTTTTATAATGTGGTCAGAAAATCCCGCAGTTTCTCCGGTTAAAATTTTGAAATAATTGTGTTTAGTCTTGGATATTATCTTTAATTTAATGTCTGATTCGCTTACTATAGAAAGAAGTATTTACAAGTACGATTCGGTTTGAAGGAATTGAATTGAAACGATATAAAAACATTGCCCTTGCTATTCTTGTTGCGTTGACGCTTGTTGTATCAGTTATCACTCCAAAGATTGCACTTGCAGATTCCAATGAGATTAGTGTTCTTGCTGTTGATAAATACACCCGTGAGCCAATTGAGGGCGTACATGTTGTAATTTATCAAGGTGGTTCTACTATCGTGGCCGAGGGTGAAACGGACGCTAATGGCTACTTTAACCCTTATCTTCCACTTCCTGACGGCGCTTATAGAGTTGAACAAACCACTTATAAAGAAGGCTATGTTCCTCAGGTAGAATCTGTATCTTACGTTTTTGATGGCGCTTCATCGGGCTTAGGTGATGTCGTCACCGCTGAAATGGAGAACCAGCCTCTCTTAGGCAACATCATTGTTAAGGTTGTTGACACAGATGGCAATCCTATAGCCGGTGCAACTCTTAAGGCTACTGCCGCAAACGTTGCTGGACCTCGTATCCCAACACCTCCATTTACTCAGACCGGTATTCTCACCATGGAGGCTGACGGTAGCTACTCTCTTACAACTGGCGCAGATGGTACTGTTGTAATCCCTAACCTTATGGGCAACACTTCCACTACCATCACACAGCTCACCACCATTGATGGCTATCAGATTGACACCACGGTTCGCGTTGGTCAGATTACTGGTATACAGACCACTGCAACAGTAACTTTTGTTGATCCTACAGCTCCAGCTACGGTTCCAGACCCAGATCCAACACCTGCTCCAGAGCCACAGCCTGAGCCAACTCCAGCACCAGAGCCTCAGCCAGAGGCTCCAAAGGCTAAGAAGGTTAAGAAGTCCGTTCTTCCAGATACCGGTGATAACGCTCTTACGCTTCCTCTAATCATTGGTGTTGCTGGCGCAACTGTTGTTGTTGCTGGTGCTGCTCTTTTCCTTCATAAGAAGCGTCAATAAATCTTCATAAGCCTGGTTTCATTTACATAATTCACCACGTATATCAAGTGAATGACTTATACTTATCCAGTTCAGATATGTATGAGGAGTTCACTTGATTGCTCTTGCGGATAAGATTTCAAAGTCATTTGGCGGCAGAGTTCTTTATTCAAATGCAACACTTCAGCTCAATGCGGGAGAGCGTTGGGCTTTAGTTGGTCCTAATGGTGCTGGTAAGACTACGCTTCTAAAAATCATCATGGGCTTAGAGTCTGCCGATGAAGGAACCATTACCTTTGCAAAAGACGCTACCCTTGGATATCTTGAGCAAGAAACAGAGCTCATGGGAGACAGAACCGCCCTCAACGAGGTAATTGAATCCGCCCATGAGATTAAACAGTGGGAGAGAAAGGTCAACGACCTTTCAATCAAAATTGCCGAAACTCCCGAAGGTGCAACGCTCAATAAGTATCTTGAAGACTACGCTCATGCTATGGAGCGCTTTGAGCGTCTTGGCGGCTATGAACTTGAAAGTAGAGCTCGTCAGATTCTTGCAGGTCTTGGATTTCCAGTAGAAGATTTTGACAAGCCAGCTAAAGAGTTCTCGGGCGGCTGGCAGATGCGTATCTCTTTGTCAAAGCTGCTTCTGCGTCGTCCTGATGTTCTTCTTCTGGACGAGCCTACTAACCACTTAGACTTGGAATCTGTCCAGTGGCTTGAGAGGTTCTTATCGTCATATGACGGCACGGTTTTGCTGGTAAGCCATGACCGTTCATTTATGGATGCCTGTGTAACGCATGTGGCGGCGCTTGAGAATCGTATGCTTGTCACGTATACCGGAAACTATTCTGGCTATCTTCACCAGCGAGAAGAAAATCTTGAGCAGCTCCGCGCTAAACGCGCAGCTCAAGAGCGCGACATTGCTCACATGGAGACCTTCATTGAGCGATTTAGGTATAAGCCTACCAAGGCAAAACAGGTTCAAGAGCGCGTGGCAAAGGTCGAGAAGATCCGTGAAGAACTGGTAGTTCTTCCAGAGCAATCTCATCACATGCATTTTAGGTTCCCAGAACCTCCTCGTACCGGAGATACAGTCATTTCTCTTGAGGGCGTGGCCAAATCGTATGAGGATAACTTTGTCTATGATAACGTTGACCTTAAGCTGTATCGCGGAGATCACGTAGCGCTTGTTGGCCCTAACGGCGCTGGTAAATCCACTCTTATGAAGCTTATTGCTGGCAAGCTTAAGCCAGATGCAGGACAGATTAGCCTTGGGCAGAACGTCACTGAAGCCTATTATGCACAGCACCAGCTTGAAGAGCTCAATCCTGCAAATACGGTACTTGCAGAGCTTGATACCGTTGCTGCTGGCTGGACTACTTCTGAAGAGCGTAGATTGCTTGGAGCCTTCCTTTTCCATGGCGATGATGTTGAGAAACGCGTAAATGTACTATCTGGTGGTGAGCGCGCTCGTCTCGCACTTGCTAAGATGCTGGTTTCTCCAGATCCACTGTTGCTTCTAGACGAGCCAACTAACCACCTGGACATTGACTCTGTTGACGTTCTAGAGAAGGCACTTGTTGACTTCCCCGGAACTATCATCTTGATCAGTCACGATGAGCACCTGGTCAGAGCTGTAGCTAACAAGGTTGTGGACGTTCGCGATCACAAGGTCACCGTCTATGACGGTAACTACGATTACTTCCTCTTTAAGCTTGCAGAGCTTCAAGCAGCAGCGCAGGGGGAGACGTCGAGCAAGACGGTGTCCTCGTATGGAACATCGGGTGCAAGAGCGGTTAAGAGTTCTGGCCCGGAGGCAGGTCAAGCTGCAGGATCTTCTCGCAATGTGAAGACTAAGGAGCAAAGGAGAGCTGAGGCAGAGGAGCGCAATCGTAGAAGTCGCGCGCTCAGAGAGACCAAGAAGCGCCTGGACGAGGTTGAGGCGGCGCTAACTCCTGCACACAAACGCTACGATGAGCTCATGACGCTTATGGCTGACGAGGCGCTCTATAACGATCCGCAAAAATTTGATGAGTGTATGGCTGAATACCAGGCACTCTCCAAAAAGATTCCTGCTCTTGAGGCTGAATGGTTGGAGCTTTCAGAAAAGATGGAAGCAGACATTGACGAGTAGGTAGTTTTGCCAATCTTGGGTAAAATTATTAGGTAATTGAAGCTTACGTAAGTATCTGTCTGTGTGTTTTGCAGATGTTGAGATAAGGATTGTTGTGCCAACTGCTTTAACATCAGTTCCATCGCTTTTGACAATGCTCGCTGAATTTGCACTGGTAATCTTTGCCATTGTGGTTCACGAGGTTGCGCATGGCTTTGTGGCATATAAGTGTGGAGATCCTACCGCTAAAATGTCTGGCCGTTTGACGCTCAATCCACTGGCACACATTGACCTGTTCGGTACGGTTCTTTTGCCGTTTATGTTGGTATTGATGGGTGGTCCTAGCTTTGGTTACGCAAAGCCCGTTCCCTATAACCCCAACTACCTCAAAGATCGTCGTCGTGACGAGATTCTTGTAGCACTCGCAGGTCCAGCGTCTAACATTTTGCAGGCGTTTCTCGGCGCGCTCTTATTGCGTTTGCTCAACGCGCTAGCTGTTGTATTTGGTGCGGCACTAAATCCGCTGGTAATGTACTACGTTTCTTCGCTGGTAATCTTCTACATTCAGATTAACGTAAGCCTGGCAGTCTTTAACATGCTGCCAATTCCGCCTTTGGACGGATCTAAGCTGCTACTCTATTTTCTTGGCGAGAAAAACCGTCAAAAGTTCTACGCCATTGAGCCTTACTGTATGATTGCTGTTGTGGGACTCATGTATTTTGCGCCTGGCTTTTTCTCGTCCATTATTGGGGGCATTTCTAACGTCATTTTGAGCCTGCTTGCGAGAATCATCTAATGTCGTACAAAGTAAACACTGCAACATATTCTGGTCCGTTTGACCTGCTCCTTCAGCTGGTAAGTAGGCAAAAAGTTGCTATTGGCTCTATTTCTATCTCTGAGGTTGCTGATCAGTACCTGGCAGAAGTTGACGCCATGGAAGAGCTTGACCTAGACGTTGCCAGTGACTTTGTCCTTGTTGCGTCAACGCTTTTGGACATGAAGGCTCATGCCTTAGTGCCTCAAGACGTTTCACTCAAAAGCTCATACGATGAAGATGAGTATGATGACGAGCTTGAGGGTCTTTCTCCTGATGAGGCGCGAGAAGTTCTTATTGCTCGCCTTATTGCCTATAAGCAATTTAGAAACGCTGGTGCTGCGCTAGGTAGTCGTATGGAGGCAGAGTCGTACATGTTCCCACGCTCAGTGGGCCCAGATCCTGATTTTTTGAATCTCATGCCAGACTATCTTGAGGGCATTACGCTCAGAAGCCTTGCCGTCATCTGTGCGGACATTGACTCAAAACGTGAGACATTCTTGCTTGAAGCAGAACATGTGGCCCCAAAAAGGCTTCCAGTAGCTTTAACGGTTGCTTCTGTGGACCGTCTCACGCGCTCCAAGGGCAAAGTAACCTTCTCTGAGCTTCTAGACGGTCAGGATACGCCAGAGATTGTGGTTGCAAACTTTTTGGCTGTGCTTGAACTCTTTAAGCGCGGTCTTGTTCGTGTTCAGCAAGATGTCATCTTTGGTGAAATTGAAATTGAGCACATAGAGGATACAGATTCATATCAGCTTGATGAATCGGTACTCCTAGAG
>JABZGZ010000058.1 GCA_015259105.1 Atopobium sp.
GTAATGATGCAGGTACCCTTAGCCAGAGCAAGCAGCGTCATGGTCTGTGCCTGCATGTCTGTTGGAAAACCCGGGAATGGCAGCGTCTGGATATCGATAGCTTTAAGATCTTGCTGGCGAGAAGCCCTTGCCCACCTATCTCCGGTCTCGATGGTAATGCCCATCTGCTCATACTTCTTAAGTACCAGGCCAAGGTGATTTGGCTCGAAGCCGTGAACAGTAATAGGCTCACCAGTAAGCGCGCCAATAGCCAGGAAGGTACCAGCCTCAATGCGGTCGCCGACAACTTCATGCTCAACAGGATGCAGCTCTGTAACGCCGTGAATCTCAATAACAGGAGATCCGGCACCCTGAATGTTGGCACCCATTTTGTTGAGCATAGTAGCAAGGTCAACAATTTCTGGCTCACGAGCTGCGTTATCAATGACCGTTACACCCTTGGCAAAAACTGATGCCATCATCAGGTTCTCTGTTGCACCAACGGAAGCAAAGGCCAGAGAAACAGTCTCGCCAGTTATGCCGTGAGGAGCGCTTGCGTGAATATTGCCGTGCTCAACCTTAAATTCAACACCCAAAGCCTCGAGGCCCAGGATGTGCATGTCAATTTTGCGAGCACCGATATTACAACCGCCTGGCATCGCCACAACAGCCTTGCCAAAACGAGAAATAAGGGGACCCAAAACAGCAGTTGATGCACGCATCTGTGCAACAAGACTGTAAGGAGTCTCCCAGCTTGTAATATCTGTGGTATCAATTTTGAGCTCGTGAAGACCAACGACTTCAATGCGAGCGCCTAACGTCTTGAGCACCTTGCCCATGACGTGAACGTCTGCAATATTAGGAACGTTAGTGAGTGTAGTAACACCAGGAGCCATGATGGTTGCAGCCATCAATTTAAGGGCAGAGTTTTTTGCACCCTCTACAGTGACCTCTCCTGTGACAGAACGGCCACCTACTACTTTTATGACGTCCATAAACCTCCGAAAACGACAGTGAGAGAATTTTACTCCTCAACCACTTGCTTCAGAAGTAGATTACACCAGTCTATCTTTTTTTCGTAGTAGGCACGACGATTATCGTCTTCTGGAAGAGAAAGCATCTGGTCAATGACGTCATCTCTTGTCTCGCGCACAACATCTGCATCAATGTCATCAACGCGACGAGCATGATCTGCCAAGATAATGACTCCTGTTGGATCGATTTCTGCGTATCCACCAGAAATCACTATCTTGGTCATAGATTCTTCATTCTCTGGATGAGGCATGTGCAGTCTTACAACACCATCGCCAAGCGCAATGATTTCTGGTGCGTGGCCTGGCCACACACCATACTCTCCATCTGCTGAAGCAAGAATCAGACTTTCAACGGTTCCTTCGTAAAGGAGCTTATCTGGTCTGACAAACTGACAAGTCAACTCAGCCATGAGAAATCCTAGTTCTGTGAGCTATCCGAAGCGGACATCTTTGCAGCGCGCTCGCGAACATCTTCGATGGTGCCTGCAAAACGGAATGCCTGCTCAGGAAGGTCATCGCACTTACCGTCAATAATCTCTGCAAACGAGCGGACAGTCTCCTCAACGGTGCAGTACACACCAGGGTTACCAGTGAACTTCTCGGCAACGTGGAATGACTGAGAGAGGAACTGCTGAATCTTACGGGCGCGAGCAACGGTGCGCTGCTGCTCCTCAGAAAGCTCGTCCATACCCAGAATTGCAATGATGTCCTGAAGGTCGGAGTACTCCTGCAGGGTCTCCTGAACTGCCATAGCAACGCGGTAGTGCTCTGAACCAACAATGGATGGATCAAGAGCAGAACTGGAGCTGGCCAGAGGGTCAACTGCTGGGTAAATACCAAGCTCGGTAATAGCACGAGAAAGAACGGTAGTTGCATCCAAGTGCGTAAAGGTTGTAGCAGGAGCAGGGTCAGTAAGGTCGTCTGCAGGGACGTAAACTGCCTGTACGGAAGTAATAGAACCTTCCTTGGTGGAAGTAATACGCTCCTGAAGCTCGCCCATCTCTGTAGCCAGGGTTGGCTGGTAACCAACTGCGGAAGGCATACGACCAAGAAGTGCGGAAACCTCAGAACCTGCCTGAGAGAAGCGGAAGATGTTGTCGATGAACAACAGAACATCCTGGCCCTGATCACGGAAGTACTCTGCAGTAGTAAGGCCTGCAAGAGCAACACGCATACGAGCTCCTGGTGGCTCGTTCATCTGACCGTAGACTAGGCAGGTCTTGTTAATAACGCCGGACTCAGTCATCTCGAGGAAGAGGTCGGTACCCTCACGAGTACGCTCTCCAACGCCGGTGAATACGGAAGTACCACCATGCTGCTGAGCCAGGTTGTTAATAAGCTCCTGAATCAGAACGGTCTTACCAACGCCAGCGCCACCAAAGAGGCCAGTCTTTCCGCCTCGAACATAAGGCTCGAGAAGATCGATTGCCTTGATGCCCGTCTCGAAAATCTCTGTCTCAGTAGTGAGCTCTTCGAAGAGAGGTGCTGGGTGGTGAATTGGATAAAACTCAACGTCTTCAGGAATATCTCCACCGTCGACTGGCTGACCCATGACGTTCCAGACGCGGCCCAGCGTAGACTCGCCTACTGGCATCATCATTGGCTTGCCGGTGTCCTTAACGCGAAGGTTACGCTGAAGACCATCGGTTGACGACATAGCGACGGTACGAACAACACCACCGGGAAGCTGAGACTCAACCTCAAGAACGGTGCTGACGTGACCAACAGGCGTGTCATCCTCTACCGTCAGTGCGGTATAGATGCTTGGAACAGGTCCGTCGAACTTAACGTCGACAACTGGTCCAACTACGCGAACGATTACGCCATCGTCAACGTGCTGATTGCGCTTGTTGAGAATAGCTTCCTCAAAGGAAGAAGTCTCTACTTGCATATCTGACATTACATATCCTCCAATGCTGCAGCACCACCGATAATCTCATTGAGCTCAGTGGTAATTGCGCCCTGGCGTTCGCGATTGTACGTACGGCTAAGAGCGCCTAAGACGTTCTCAGCATTATCAGTTGCAGACTGCATTGCACGACGGCGTGCACCATGCTCGGCTGCAGCAGAATCAAGAAGTGCGTGGAAGATGACCGTCTTGATATAAGCGGGCATCAACGAATCAAGTACCTGAGAAGCAGATGGCGAGAATTGATATTCACTCTTGTTATACGTCTTCACCTGTGAGAGGGCTTCTTCGGTACGTGGTTTATTAGGAATCGTGAGTTTATCGCGCGAAATAGGAAGAAGTTGCTCTGTAACCTGCTCTTGGTCAACACGGTTCTTTGCATGCCAGTACTTGATTACGACACGATCAATCTTACCCTTGATATAGCCATCCATGATATAGGAGGCAATACGATCAGCCTGGTCTGCTGTAGGCTCAGAGGAAATGCCTACATAGGACATGGTGGGCTTGATATTTCTATACGTAAAGTACTCAGTTGGCTTGCGTCCGCAAGTAATTATCTCGGACGACACACCCTTAGCCTTAAGACGTGCCATCTCATGCTCAACCTCGCGTTGAGGCAGGATGTTAAATCCGCCTGCAAGGCCACGGTCAGATGCGATGACTAAGAACAGCACGTTCTTCTCGACTTTATGTGTAGCAAGAAGAGGCTGTTTCTTAGGATTAAAGCCAGCGCCTGCTACATTTGCAAGCATAAGGGTAATAGCTTCCTTATATGGCGAAGCAGCCTCGGCCCTATCAAGTGCCTTGCGGACACGCGCTGTCGAAATCATCGACATCGTGCGCGTAATCTGCATGGTGCTCCTGATGGAGCTCATACGCCTCGATATTTCGTGAAGGTTCGCCATTGATAATTACTCCTGCAATGAACCCTGGGTTACTGCGTCAAAAGAGCCTGGTGTGTCTGAATTAGCTTCTGCCTCATCCACAACCTTGTTTGGATGCTCTTCCAAGAACTTAGCCTTGAAGTGCTTAATGTGATCACTCAAGCGCTCTGCCTGCTCATCAGAAATCTTTCCGTTGCGCAGAGAGTTGCGGAGCTGTGGGTGATACTCACTCATGTACTGAGCAAGGCCATCACGGAAGAGAGCAACGTTCTCAAGATCAACGTCATCAATGAAGTTCTCTTTTGCAGCGTAAATTGCGCAAATCTGGTCTACTACGTCCAGAGCTGAATAACGTGGCTGCTTGAGAAGCTCCATCATATGAGCACCGTGGTTGAGCTGGTACTGCGTAGTTGCATCCAAGTCGGATCCGAACTGCGAGAATGCCTGCTTCTCACGATAACTTGCAAGGTCCAGACGAAGTGTACCTGCAACCTGCTTCATTGCCTTGACCTGAGCGTCGCCACCAACGCGGGATACAGAAATACCTACGTCGACTGCTGGGCGCTGGCCCTGGAAGAAGAGATTAGACTGCAGATAAATCTGGCCGTCTGTAATGGAAATGACGTTTGTAGGAATGTATGCAGAAACGTCGCCTTCCTGCGTCTCAATAATTGGAAGTGCGGTAAGAGAACCTGCTCCGTTTTCATCGGAGAGCTTACATGCACGCTCCAGCAAGCGTGAGTGCAGGTAGAAAATATCACCAGGATATGCCTCACGTCCTGGTGGACGATGAAGCGTCAGTGACATCTGACGGTATGCAACTGCCTGCTTAGAGAGGTCATCGTAAACAACAAGAACGTGTCCGCCTGGATGGTCTTTGTCAGCAGGCTTGCCGTCCTTATCGTTATACATAAAGAACTCACCAATAGCAGCGCCTGCCATAGGGGCAATGTACTGCATTGGAGCAGAATCGGCTGCGGTAGCTGCAACAATGACGGTCTTGTCAAGAACACCATGGCGGGAAAGAGACTCGCGGATGTTTGCAACTGTAGACGCCTTCTGACCGATGGCGACATAGATACAAACCATATCGGTGTTCTTCTGGTTTACGATTGCGTCAATTGCGATAGCGGTCTTACCGGTCTTACGGTCACCAATGATCAACTCACGCTGACCACGGCCGACAGGAACCATAGCGTCAATTGCCAGAAGTCCAGTCTGAACTGGCTCGCAAACAGGCTGACGCTGCATGATGCCAGGAGCCTTGAACTCAATAGGGCGACGATGTGTAGCGTGGATAGCGCCAAGTCCATCAATAGGCTGGCCCAGTGGGTTAACAACACGACCAAGCATGTCAAAACCGGCTGGAATATCCATGACGCGGCCGGTTGTACGGCACTCATCGCCTTCCTTAATCTCAGAAACTTCGCCGAACAAAACAGCGCCGACTGAAGTTTCATCAAGGTTCTGAGCAAGACCGAATACGCTGTGGCCGGTAACGGAGCTGGTGAACTCCAGCAGCTCGCCTGCCATAGCGCTACGTAGGCCAGCAACGCGAGCGATACCGTCTGCTACCTCAGTAACAGCAGATACCTCTTGCTGGGATACGGTTGAATTGACCTTAGAAAGGCGCTCTCTAAGCTGTGCCATGACGGCATCTGAGCTCAGCGTTCCTTCCTGTATAGTGGTCTTATCAGTCATTACAATTCACTTTCAACGTGATCTGAAGAGAGCCTACTCTTAATGTGAGTGAGCTGTGTCTTTACCGATGCATCATAACGATGATCACGTGCCTCAACTACAATGCCGCCCAAAATCTTGGGATTAACACGCTCAATAAGATACACCTGAGTATTGAAGTTCTTCTCGAGCTTCTCGGTGACCTTTGCACGTAACTCATCATCAAGAGGCATTGTAGTAGTTACCGTTACTGTAAGTGTCTTGTCTTCTTCTTCAAGAAGCTCCTGGAACGTAGCGGCAACATCATTGATAAGGTTGACATCCTCACTCGCCTGCATAGCACCAAGAGTCTCAAGAACTTCTGGAGAGAACTTCTTTGCGTGCTGCACCTGTACAAGGTCTGCAGTTGCACGACCCTCTGCGCGGCCAGCCTCCAGGAGTGCCCTGGTATAGCCCTCTACTTTTCTGTCTTGATCGTCTTTATTAGTGCTCATCTGGAGTACCTACTTCCGCAAGGTACTTTTCGGCAAGAGCACGCTGCTGCTCTACTGAAAGCTCGTTGCCAATAATCTTTCCGGCAATATCGACGGCAAGATCAACAACGGAATCAGAAAGCTCAGCCATGGCATGACGACGCTCAGACTCTACAACGCCCTTACCCTTAGTAATAATCTCGACAGCTTCTGCCTTTGCCTGCTCGATAATACGAGCACGCTCTTCTTCGCCCTCACGCTTAGCAGCAGAAACAATCTCGTCTGCTTGCTGCTTAGCTGCGTCGATACCAGCTGCTGCGATTTCACGATCCTTGTTGGCTTCCTCGCGAGCCTTTGCTGCAGCGTCCAGATCGCCTTGGATCTTCTCTTGACGCTTGTCAAGCATACGTAGAACGGAAGGCCATACAAACTTTGCTACAACAGCAAAGATGATCAGAAACGCAATCAGAGCAGGAACAAACTCAGCGGGCTTTGGAAGAAGAATATCGGCACCACTTGCACCCTCTTCAGCAAGTGCGACTGAGGGAGCCATTGCCACAAGTAGAGCAGCAGTTGCGCCTACTGTGCTGGCTTTTTTAACTCCCTTACAAATCGTATTCATGCATTCCTCCAACGTAGCGTTTTCGCTGTTACAAACAGTAATTTACTTAACCATCAAGGTAACAACGAAGCCAATTAGGGTAAGTGCCTCGATGAATGCGCAGCCAAGAATAAAGACTGTGAAGAGACGACCCTGAACCTCAGGCTGACGAGCCATGTTGTTAGCGGCACTCGTTGCTACGACGCTAATACAAATTGCTGCTCCCATAACGCAAAGAGCATATCCGAAAATACCCACGATTCCTCCTTTTTCGCTCGCCCCTCTCAAGGCGACCAATATACATACCTATCATCAACTGAGCGTGGGCTCAGATGACTTCATCTTTTGTGCCGTTTGGCACCACAGTGTGGCAATGCCACCAACTAAGCGTTTTGCTTAGTGTTCAGACTCTACCAGCTGGATGTAGACAGTAGAGAGTAGGGTAAAAACGTATGCCTGAATGAAAGCAACAATAGTTTCTACCAAGTAAATGATAATCAACAGCAAGATCCAGAAAATCGAAAATCCTGCCTGAGCAGCTGTTGATGCGGAGAAGTTCTCAATCGCTGGCATAAAGTACATAGATGCAAGAATTGCAAACGTACC
Source organism: Atopobium sp. (assembly GCA_015259105.1). Taxonomy (GTDB): domain Bacteria; phylum Actinomycetota; class Coriobacteriia; order Coriobacteriales; family Atopobiaceae; genus Lancefieldella. The sequence continues at coordinate 7,170 of JABZGZ010000058.1, forward strand.
CATAACGATGTGACCTGCATACATGTTGCAGAACAGACGGACAGCCAGAGTAACCAGACGAAGGAATGTTGAGAAGACCTCAATAACCCAGATAACTGCTGCAATAACAGGGTTAACGCCCTTTGGTGCAAGGCTTAGGATGTAGCCAATAACACCCATCTTCTTTGCACCTACATACATAAAGTATCCAAGGGAGCAAAGGCCAAGAGCGGCAGTAACACCAATAGTACCGGTGCCTGGGTGTGCACCAGGAATAAGACCAATGATGTTGTTGATCAGGATGAACATAAACATAGTGATCAAGAATGGGAAGTGAGTGCGCCAAGTTTCTCCAAGAGAAGCCTTGCAGACGTCATCTCTAATGTACTCAATCAGGTACTCAACGCCATTAACGAAGCGTCCCTGAGGGACGATGCTCTCTGCCTGCTTCTTCTT
>JABZGZ010000059.1 GCA_015259105.1 Atopobium sp.
GCTCGGAACACCTGCTGCGTCAACGTACTGCGTTGCGATCTGGCCGTTAGCCTTCAGCGTTTCAAGAAGCTCGTCGGAAGCAACAAAGCGACCTTCTCCGTGGCTGATTGCGATAGTGTGGATGTCGCCAAGCGCGCACTTGGAAAGCCATGGCGACATCGTGGATGCAACGCTGGTACGAACAAGCTGGCTTTGGTGGCGGCCGATGGTGTTGAACGTCAGTGTTGGGCAGGTGTCGTCCATGGGTCGGATATCGCCGTAAGGAACAAGGCCCAGCTTGATAAGTGCCTGGAAGCCGTTACAGATGCCCAGCATAAGGCCATCGCGCTGCTGCAGAAGCTCGCGGACAGCCTCGGTAACCTGAGGTGCGCGGAAGAGTGCGCAGATGAACTTAGCAGATCCGTCTGGCTCGTCTCCGCCGGAGAAACCGCCTGGAATCATGACAATCTGGCTCTTCTTGATGGACTCTGCCAGCGCATTTGCGGACTCAACAATATCCTGAGGAGTCAGGTTGTTGATGACCAGCGTGGTTGGGTCAGCGCCCGCACGCTCAAAGGCACGCGCAACGTCGTACTCACAGTTGTTACCAGGGAATACGGGGATGATGACGCGTGGGCGAGCGGGTGCGATAAGGGCTGGACCAGCATAGGAGTGTCGTGTGGATGTGCCGTCGAAGCTGATTTTCTCCACAGCCTCGTCGGAGCCTCCGCGGTAGGGGAAGACCTCCTCAAGTGGACGCTCCCATGCTTCCTGGAGCTCGGAGAGGTCGATCTTCTCGCCACATGCGCTAAAGACGTACTCGGACGTGGTGACGCCCAGAGGAGCCACGCATACGCCGTCGACGTCGTCAACGGATACGCCGTCTGCCAGCTCAACGATGAAGGCACCGTAAGTTGGCGAGAAGAGCGCGTCGGCAGAAATCTCTGGGACCAGCTCAACGCCCAGCTTGTTGCCCAGGCAACTCTTGAAGAGCGCCTCGGCAACGCCGCCGTAACCTGGTGTGGTGATGGCAAGCGCGCTCTTGGACTGGACAAGGGTACTGACCAGCTTGTATGCGGTGAGCAGGGAGTCGTTATCGGGGAGAAGGCCGCTCTCGTCGTAGGATGGAACAATGGAAATAAGCCTGTGACCTGCGCCTTTGAACTCGTTTGAGACAATCTTGTCTACCTTGGTAAGGCCGGTAGCAAACGAAACTAGCGTTGGCGGAACGTCTAGGTCCTCAAAGGTACCGGACATGGAGTCCTTGCCTCCGACAGCAGCAAGACCAAGGTTGACCTGTGCCATCAGTGCACCAAGAAGGGCCGCTGCTGGCTTGCCCCAACGGTTTGGATTCTGACCGAGCTTCTCGAAGTACTCCTGGAAGGTGAGGTAGAGGTCCTGGTACTTAAAGCCGGTAGCAACCAGCTTGGAAACGGACTCAACAACAGAGAGGTAGGCGCCGCGGAACTGGTCGGCTTCCATGAGGTAGGGGTTAAAGCCCCAGGCCATGCCCGAGACGGTGTTGGTCTGGCCCATAACAGGAAGCTTAGCCACCATAGAAAGGGCAGGGGTCAGCTGGCGAGCGCCACCGAATGGCATAAGGACGGTACCTGCGCCAATGGTAGAGTCAAAGCGCTCGGAGAGACCCTTGTTAGATGCAACGTTTAGATCGCGTACCAGCGAGTGGAGTTTCTCGCCAAGAGTTGTGCCTGCCCAGGTGCGCTGGTAAGCAAGAGGCTTGGCCAGGCGCACGGTGATTGATTTAGGTGCGCCGTTTGAGGCGAGAAATGCACGGCTAATGTTGACAATCTTCTGACCGCGCCAACGCATGACCAGACGAGGATCCTCGGTGACTGTTGCCACAATGGTTGCCTCGAGGTTTTCTTCGCGGGCGTATGCGCAGAACTGATCGACGTCTTTTGCCTCAAGCGCAACGGCCATGCGCTCCTGAGACTCGGAGATTGCCAGCTCAGTGCCATCAAGACCGTCATACTTCTTAGGGACAGCGTCCAGGTTGACGTCAAGGCCGTCGGCAAGCTCGCCGATAGCAACAGAAACGCCGCCTGCACCAAAGTCGTTGCAGCGCTTGATGAGCTTGCAGGCATCTTCACGGCGGAAGAGGCGCTGAAGCTTGCGCTCAACAGGGGCATTACCCTTCTGGACCTCGGCACCGTCGCGCTCAATGGAGCCAGCGTCGTGAGCCTTGGAAGAACCGGTTGCGCCGCCAATGCCGTCGCGACCAGTGCGGCCGCCGAGAAGAACGATGATGTCTCCATCTTCTGGGCGCTCACGACGAACGTGGCTTTGAGGAGTTGCGCCTACAACGGCACCAATCTCCATGCGTTTTGCCACGTAACCTGGGTGGTAGAGCTCAGAAACCTGTCCTGTAGCAAGACCAATCTGGTTGCCGTAGCTGGAATAGCCTGCTGCTGCTGTGCGCACAATGGTGCGCTGAGGAAGCTTTCCAGGAAGCGTCTGGGAAACAGGAACGGTTGGGTCTGCAGCGCCCGTGACGCGCATTGCCTGGTAGACATAGCTGCGGCCAGAAAGAGGGTCGCGGATAGCGCCGCCGATACAGGTAGCTGCGCCACCAAAAGGCTCAATCTCGGTTGGGTGGTTGTGAGTCTCGTTCTTGAAGAGGAAGAGCCAGTCTTCGTCTTTGCCGTCAACGTCTACCTTGACCTTTACGGTACAGGCGTTGATTTCTTCTGACTCATCAAGATTGGTGAGGACGCCCTTCTCGCGAAGGTACTTTGCACCAATAGTTGCCATGTCCCAAAGAGAGACGGCACGATCTTCTCGCCCAAGCTCTTTGCGCATGGAGAGGTACTTCTCAAACGCGGCTTTTACCAGGTCATCATCAATCTGCACGCCGGTAATTCCGGTGTTAAAGGTGGTGTGGCGACAGTGGTCTGACCAGTAGGTATCAATGACGCGAATCTCGGTGATGGTTGGATCGCGCTGCTCATCGGTGAAGTACTGCTGGCAGAAGGTGAGGTCAGCCAGGTCCATAGCAAGGCCGTGAGAAGCAATAAACTCCTTAAGGCCGTTCTGGTCAAGGGCGTTAAAGCCCTCAAGAACCTCTACGTCAGCAGGCTCTGGAATGGAAATCTTGAGGGTCTCGGGCAGCTCAAGGGAAGCCTCGCGAGCCTCAACAGGGTTGATTAGGTAATTCTTGATGGCAGCAACGTCAGCCTCAGTGAGGTTTCCGGTCAGCACATAAATGCGGGCAGAGCGTACAAGTGGGCGCTCACCCTGGCTGATAAGCTGCACGCATTCAGCTGCGGAGTCTGCGCGCTGGTCAAACTGGCCAGGCAAAAACTCAACAGCAAATGTATGAACAGCCGCACCTTCAGAAGAAAATTCTGGCATGGTACGGCTGGCAAGATCGGACTGTGGTTCTGAGAAAACGGTGGGGATACAGGACTCAAAGAGTTCCTCTGAAATTCCCTCGACATCGTAACGGTTGAGCAGGTCAATGCGTTGTAACTCGGTAATACCAAGAAGGTCTTTCACTTCTTTGAGCAGGGCTTTTGCCTCGCCCTCGAAACCAGATTTTCTTTGGACGTAGACGCGCAGGACCATGGGGCCACCTTTCAATGCAAGCCTTGAACGCTTTTACTGGCTTTATTGTACGTTACTTAGGTGGCCAAATTGGCGGTTGTCGAGAAAAGAAAAACGGGTTGTAACAGAGCGTTAAAAATACAAATTATTTAGTTAAAAGTTTTACGCCAGCACAAAGATAAGCGCGATAAAACAAACGGTTGCGCCCAAGGCAATTGCCTCGCGAGCTCCAAAGGTTGGCTGATGCCAACGAGTGCGAGAAGCCCCTGCTACATAGTGACGAGCGTCAAGTGCCTTAGAAAGGTTGTTGGCATGCCTGAGCGAGCTGGCCAGAAGCGCTACCACAATGGAGAAGGTAGCACGGAGTCTTTTGGGCAGCGAACCTGAAGCAACGTCTCCTGCACGAGCAGCTTGAGCCTCGGAAATGGATACGGCGTCGCCCGCAAGTGTTGGAATAAAGCGCAGCATAAGCGAGAAGATCATGGCAATTTCTTTGCCAGGAAGACCAATCTTAGAAAGTGGCGAGCATGCTGCTTCAAAGGCATTGCCCAGGTCAGTTTGAGTTGTAGTAAGCAGGAGTAGTGCGCCCATTAAAATTGCAGCTAAAATGCGTACGGGGTAGAGGAAAGCACTCCATGCTCCCACATCGGTGATGGTAAAGATTGACCAAGATACCAGCACAGTTCCTTCTCGCGTAAGCAACAGATTGAAGAGTGAGAGAAAGATGAGCAGCCAGGCAAGTGGGATGATTGACACAAGTACCTGTTTGACGGGGATTTTTGCGAGTGCCAGCAGGCAGAGCACGCCTACTACCAGCAGTGTAAGCTGTGATGCGTTGCGGATAAAAAACGTTGTGAGCATCAAAAGAAGTGCCGCCAGGCACTTAACGTTGGGATTAAGCCTGTGGATGGGCGAATCCCCGCGATAGTACTGGCCGACAGAAATCTTAAGCGCCATAACGACCTCCTTGTGTGAGGTCGCTGGGCTGTGCGGCGCTGTCCTGTGCGGCGCCGACCAGAGCTTCTACCAGCTCAGATAGGGTTAAAGGTTCTCCCAGGTTGATTCCCGTGGTGCGAGACAGATGCTGTGCCCATGCAAGTGCATGAGGAATACCCAGTCCAAGCTCCTGGAATTCTGCCTCTGAGAAATGAGTAAATGTCTGATAAGGCGTGCCAGAGAATACCAGGTAACCCTCATGGAGCACGACAATCTGGTCAGTTTTTGCCGCATCCTCCATCGAGTGTGTGAGCTCAATGACGGTGCAGCCATCCTCAAGAACAGCGTTGATAATTTTTCTGAGCTCAGAGCAATAGTAGGGATCAAGTCCGCTGGTAGGCTCATCAAGTACAAGCACCTTTGGCTGCATAGCAATAACGCCCGCAAGTGCGCAAAGTCTCTGTTGACCACCAGAAAGCTCAAAAGGGGATGCATCTGCCTTGTGGGAAAGACCGACAAGTTTCAGAGTGTCATTTACAGCGCTTGTTATATCGCAGGCAGAAAGGCCCAGGTTAGAGGGGCCAAACGCCACGTCTTCGGCAACCGTCTGTGCAAAAAGCTGGCGCTCTGGTCGCTGCATGACGTAGCCAACAATACCGTGAAGTTTTCTGCGGTTTTGCTTCTGTCGAGTATCCAAACCAGTTACACAGAGGCTTCCGGAATCAGGCGTATCAAGTGCGCAAATCAAGCGCGCAAGGGTGGACTTGCCCGAACCGGTGGAGCCAATAACGGCAACATGCGAGCCTTTTTGTACGTCAACCGAGATGTTTTTGAGCACGGGTTTCTGGTACGAGAACGTCACGTCCCGCACAGAAACCGCTGCTGACTCGAATACGCTGTCGGCTGTCGCCACGAAGCCACGACCCGCGACCATCGCGTCGCAGCTCCCAGCCACGCCGCCCTTCTCGCCCTGCGCCGCTGTGGCGAGAAGCCCCGTCAGCTCGCTGAGCACGCGCTCAGCCGAAGGTGATTTGCACACGACAACTCCGCGGTTGTTGAGCGCGTGCGCAACCTGATAGGCAAACGGCTCCTCAAGATGCAGACATTCAACCAGTTCGTGCTGCTCAAAGAGCGCTTCAGGCGTTCCTTCAAATGCAACGCGACCGTCGTCCAAGGCAATTACGTGGTCAGCGGAAACCACTTCGTCCATGAAATGCGTTACGTGAACAATAGTCTTTCCAGCTGCACGGAGTTTCTCGACAAGGCCCATAACGTTATTTCTATGCACAACGTCAAGAGCTGCGGAAGGTTCGTCAAGAATCAGAATCTGCGGCTTCATGACCAGCGCGCCCGAGATGGCCACGCGCTGCTGCTGACCACCCGAAAGCATCTGTGGATTTTCTGACGCAAACTCGGTGAGAGTGCCAAGTTCAATCTGCTGTTCTACCAGCGGTGTTATCTGATCACTGGGTACCTGAAGGTTCTCCAGACCAAAGGCAATATCGTCTGCGACCACGCTGCAGATAATCTGATCCTCAGGATTTTGGAAGACCAAACCAAGCTGCGGACGGACAGTCTTGTACGCCTCAAAGTCAACCTGGCCATCGTTGACAACGGTGGTTCCCAAGAAGGTAACGGTTCCTTCGTCAGGAGCGGTAAGGCCAGAGAGAATCGAGGCCACCGTGGACTTACCCGAACCGTTTGAACCCACAATACAGGTACGTTTTCCTGCAGGAATAGAAAACGAGACGTGGTCTAGGGCGACCACGCCTTTTGCGTGCACAAAGGTCACGTCCGAAAGCGTCGCAGCTACAGGCAGGTCCTGAGCTTGTGCGGTGCTTTCAGACGTGTATAAATCAGGGGAATTGTTGCCCAGATTACTCACCGTCTTTGATGCTCTCAAAGAGTGAGGTAGCTGAGCGCATGATAACTACAAAGATGATGCTGTTAATAGCAACCTTCACCACGTTGAAGGGGAGAAGTGCGGGAACAATTAGTCCGCTTACTGCTTCTACATTCATGCCGGTGTAGATTGGGGTAACTACAAGGTTGCCCAGAATGCATGCGACAACGCTGACAACGCTGCCCACAATCAGGGCAAGTACCAGCTGCTTGATCTTCTCGGAACGGTTGTACACAATCAGCGAGACAGGCAAAACGTAGGTAAGCGTTGCCAGGATTGCCATGATGGTGCCGTAAATTCCAGACTCCGTGGTGAGGTGCAGAAGGTAGGGAAGCACCGAGACGATCGCGCCTGCAGCAGGGCCAAAAGCTACGCCTGCGAGCAGGGCAAAGACGCCCGATGGATCGTACTTCAAAAACGTCACACCTGGAATCAGGGGGAACTGAAGCACCATGGTGCTGATTGCAGCAGCTGCACAAAGCATGGCGAGAATAGCGATTCTCTTGGTAGACCAGCCGTTAGAAGATGCGGTTGTTGCGTGGGTTGAGTGGGATGAAGCCATAAAAGTCTCCGTTTCTGACATCCGGACTGTACCGTTGGTCCTGGACTTTAACCAGGTTAACCGCCTTTTTGCGGGTCGCGGACTTGATGGCTTATAGAACTGGGTTGTTACAAACCCTAAAGCTCGGCCACCTTACCACCAGTAGGTAATTGCAACCATTTCTGAAACATATCGATAAGTACTATAGCAGAGTTAACAGCTGATAACACGTAAAACGGGATGGACATTTCTTTGACAGAATTGCAAAAGTAACCGTTTTCTGGTCCTAGTACCGTGATTTTTCTTGCACCAAAACCGTGATTTTCTCGTCTTGATGCCGTGATTTTCTCGCCCCAACGCCACGTTTTTCTCGCTTGCGATAAACTATAAAAAGTAACTTACTAAGGAGCGTGTTACATGTCTGAAAGTGGCTATGACTTACAAAGCCTGGCCGGAAAGCTTTGCTCGATTGTTGGAGAAGAGAACGTCCTGGTAGACGAGCCAATGAGCGAGCACACCACCTTTAAAGTGGGTGGACCTGCGGATCTCTATGCCATCCCTGATGATCCCGATGAGGTTAAAGAGATTCTCCTTGCGGTTAAAGACGCAGAAGCTCCTTATTTTATTCTCGGCTACGGCTCTGACCTGCTTGTTTCTGATGCAGGAT
>JABZGZ010000005.1 GCA_015259105.1 Atopobium sp.
TTACGCGCTCATTACCTTTAACCAGCAAATCTCTCAGTACTTCCCAAGCTATGCAGCAACCTTTGCAGAAACTGCTCCTGCCATTGCCGCTGCCACAGGCCTTCTTGCTGGAACAACTATGCTTGGTCAAGCAATTGGAAAGGTACTTCTAGGTGCATTAAGTGATATTTCGGTAAAACTTGCCTGTTTTGTAGGAATTTTCTCGGGCATTGTTGGCTTACTTATGTTGGGGATCAAGCTTCCAGTATTGCCACTCTTGCTGGCAGGAACCTTCCTTTTTGGAATTGCCTACGCACTTACAACAGTCGGCTCGCCGCTTTTGGTGCGTGCAGTCTTTGGCAAAAAAGATTCCACTCTTATCTACTCAAGAATTGCAGGCGTAAGCTGCTTTGTCTCTGCTTGTGCACTCATTATTTGGAGCCTAATTGTAGATGGCTCAGCTCAAGGTTTCTTGGTGCTCTTTGGCATTGGCATTGTACTGATGAGCAGCTGCCTAGCGCTCGCGCTCACCGCACTTAAGCGCGCTGACAAACGAGCATAAGATTATCTGGCTCTCTTGGATCTGCTTCTGGATCCAAAGGCACAACCTCTACCTGCTCAAACACTGTGCGAGCAGCATCCATGAGCTCCTCAAGCTGATACGCTCCCTCTCCTATCTGCGCAGAAACTACATTTGTAAGATATCTTCCGCTGGGAGTAAGGCAGTGTGCCACCAGACTCATCCACTCACTGGTCATCATGGCAGCAGGTGGAACTTCTCCACTAAAGCAGTCGTTTAAGATAGCGTCATAACGCTTATTATGAGAGGCAGCTAGGCTCTTTATATACTCAACACCATCAGCTACCTGCACTTGAAGTCTGCCATCACTCTCTCTAATAGCCTCATCCACAAAGAAATAGTTACGAGCTAGAGATGCAATTTTGGGATCTAGCTCCAGCGCATCACAAGAAACCTCTGGATAATGAGCCACTAAATATCGAGGATACGAGCAACCACCAGCGCCCAACATTAAGACTGAGCGTACGGGACAAGCTGCTTCAAACAACAAGTCGTACAGCTCAAGATAAGGAAATACCAGCTGGTTCTTTCTAGAATCTGTGTACGTTGCGCTTTCATAGGCGCCACCCTGCCACAACACGCGTATTTCTCCACCCTCACCATCTGAAATGGGCAATACCAACGCAGGGCCATTCAGTGCCTGAGGTTCAACGTAAATACCTGCACAAGTTAGGAGCTCCATATCATGAGCAGTAAGCTGTTTTTCTGACATGGAGCTCCTTCAAGTGATGTGTTGTATGCAATATGTCTAAGTATAGCTAGTACACGGGGTTTCTCGCCAGGTACTACCTCAACTCAAACGAATCGGCATCGGCGATGCAGACGCAGGTGTCATAGAACGCCTTGAGTGCCTGGTACCCCAAAAACGTGTCTTTGGTGCCCGCGGTCTCGTACACGGAGTGCATAGCAAGCTGTGGCAGACCCACGTCAACGGCATGCATGCTTGCCTGAATGTTGGAGAGGTTGCCCAGCGTTGATCCGCCTGGCATGTCGCTTCTGTTAGCAAAGACCTGGTAAGGAACGTTTTGCTGCTTCCAGATAGCCTCGACAATGGCGCGGCTAAACGCATCTGTGCAGTACGACTGACGTGCTGCTTCCTTGATAACCATGCCACCGTTGAGATAAGGCTTGTTGGCCGCATCGTGCTTCTCAGGATAATTGGGGTGCACCGCATGAGCGTTGTCGCAGCTTACCAGCAAAGATGCCGAGAGTGCGCGGTAGTAATCTTCCTGCGTAAAGCCAAGCGTAGCGTTTACGCGCTGCAGGGTGTCTTTAAGGAACGTAGACTTTGCGCCCTGCTTGGTATTTGAACCAACTTCTTCGTTATCAAAGCAGGTATACACAGAGATATCCTGTTCATTTGAGGAAGCAAGGAAGGCCTTAAGCGCTACAAAGGCGCACTGAAGGTCATCAAGTGACCAGCGGAAACAAACTCCTTCTTAGCACCCCAAATGCGGCCACCCGTGTGATCAACTAAGAACAAATCGCGAGAAAGAATGTCCTCTTGAGACACGCCTGCTGCGTCAGCTACCAGAGCGTTAAAGGCGCCGGGATTAAGCTCTCCAGCACTTAAGAGTGGCATCAGATCTTTAGCGCGGTTGAACTCTGGCGAGAGACCATTTTTGTGCTCAAGATGGATAGCCAAGCTTGGAATCATGACAACATCGTCTTCAATGTTGACCAGCCTGGACTCTACCTTGTTTCCTACTTTGACCAGTACACGACCAGCAATGCCCAAAGGACGATCAAACCAGGTATGGTCAAGCATGCCGCCATATGCCTCGGTGTTCAGGCGAAGCGAGTTGCCCTCACCAGTAAGCTCTGGCTGAGCTTTTACCTTGTAGGTTGGAGAATCGCCGTGAGCAACGGCAAGCTGGAAGTGATAAGGAGCATCAGCGGTTGAGGTTTGGGCATCGCGGTACTTCTCGCCAACTTTCCAGGCAACAATTGAAGAATTATTGCGCGTAGTAAAGTAAGAGCCGCCTGGCTGAATGTCCCAAGAAGATCCCTCGGAGAGGTACATAAAACCATTCTCTAGCAGGTACTCTTTGATGGTTTGTGTGGTATGAAACATGGAAGGGCTCTGCTTAATAAAAGCAAGAAGCTCCTCAGAAAGAGCAAGTGCCTCGTTTAAATCAGACATGCGTAAAACCTTTCATAGAACTGTGTTGCACTCAACAGCCTAGCACGCATTTTTAGTGAGGCACGCACTTTCTAGAAAATGACGCAAAGCATACGCGCTTCAGGGTAGATACTTATATGTTGAACTAATTCTCACCCACCAAAGCGAGAGTGTATGGATATCAATCAAGCTATTGAGCACGCTAATGCGTTTGTCATACCTGGCCTTCTTGTTGATGATCAGTCCATCATTGGCGAGGTCAACAAAAACTGTGATGCCATTAAAACGCTGCTTGATGCCTGGAAAGAAGCTCCTTTAGGCCAAGAGCCTGTAGAGTTTTCTGTCATTCAGCAGCTTGCTGATAGAACGCGCTCACTCTGCGATACCTACGGTGTGGAGAGGCTCAGAAACCATCGAGGCGTTGGCCTTTCTCGCGGTCTTTCTAACGACGATCTTGCGGCTGCCGTTGCAAAGATGCAGCGTCGTCGCCCTAAGGCTGTCTACAAAACCGCAGGTCCACTTCTTAATGACTTGCAAATTGCGTATGTCGAGAAGAGCGTTTCTGGCACGGTGCTGGGTATTGATATTGAGACTACGTCGCGTTTTCCTGAGCTGGGCTACATTGTTAACGTGGGCTTTGAGTTCTGGAATCTTGGTCGCAATACCGTTCCCGTAGAGCCTCACACCGCTTACTTTGGCATCCCAGAGATGTACAAAGAAAAGGGTGTTCCACTTGCCGATATTCATCAGATTACCTGGAAAGATGTTGAGGGTAAGAAATCATTTAGAGATGATAAAAAAGCCCAAGAGGCTCTGCTGGCAACTATGAAAAAGATTCCTTTTATGGCGCATAACGCTGCCTTTGAGGATTCTTGGTTCATGTTCAACATTGACGGTTACGCAGAGGCCAGAAAAGCGGGCAAGATTATTGTTATTGACTCCCGCGATATCTGCCGTCGCTTGGACCCAGAGATTAGGTCTCTTCCCCGTGAGTCTTCCCCTGCCGCACTTGAGAACTGGGCACGTCGTAGGCATACCCTTGCAGCAGACGAGAAGGAACGTCACCTGGGACTTGAAGACGTAGACCTTATGATTCGTACCGTTCAAGCAGAGTTTGCAGACCACAATATGTTTGAAGACTAGGCAACGTTGTCGGTCATCTGTGTTCAAGCGTTATACTAAAGAATGCATAAACTAGATTTTCTCGCTAGAAAATAACTGCCAAGGAGGAGTTTTGTCAGAGAAGCAGGTAAGAGTACGTTTTGCGCCATCCCCAACAGGCAAGCTACATATCGGAGGTGCGCGTACTGCTATCTATAACTGGGCTTTTGCTCGTGCAAATGGTGGCAAGTTTATTCTTCGTATTGATGACACAGATCCTACGCGCTCAACTGAAGAGAATACTCAGATTATCCTGCGCGCTATGAAGTGGCTTGGCCTTGATTGGGACGAGGGTCCCGATAAGGGCGGCGATTGCGGTCCTTATAGCCAGACCGAGCGTCTTGACTTGTATCGTGAGGCAGCAAATAAACTGCTGGCAGAGGGCAAGGCATACCCTTGCTTCTGCACGCCAGAGAAGCTCGCTGAAGACAAGAAGGCCGCAGAAGAGCGCCACGACCCCTTCCAGGGCTATCAGCGTACCTGCAGAAACATTGATCCTGCAGAGGCACAGCGCCGCATTGATGCTGGCGAGCCTTATACCATCCGCATCAAGGTTCCTCTGGACCGCGGTGACGTTATTGTCCACGATGCCGTTCACGGTGACGTAACCTTTAACGCTCGCGAGCTTGATGACTTTATCATCTTCCGCTCTGACGGCACCCCAACTTATAACTTTGCCACCGTTGTTGATGACGCTGATATGGGCATTACCCACATCATTCGTGGCGATGACCACCTGTCCAACACTCCTCGTCAGATTATGGTGTACGAGGCTCTGGGCGCACCCGTTCCAACCTTCGCACACATCTCCATGATTTTGGGTCCTGACGGCAAGAAGCTCTCCAAGCGCCATGGAGCAACCTCTGTTGAGGAATATCGTGACCAGGGCTATCTTGCAGATGCCTTTGTCAACTACCTGGCTCTTCTCGGCTGGTCACTTGATGGCGAGACAACCATTGTTCCTCGTGACGTTTTGGCATCTCAGTTCTCTCTGGACCACGTTTCCAAGAACCCTGCTAAGTCCGATCCAGAGCGTCTGAACTGGATTAATGCAACGTATCTTGCCAATATGGACAACCAGACCTTTGCAAAGACTGTTCTGATTCCAGAACTTGTGAGCGCAGGTCTTGAGCCTGTTCAGGGCAATGCAACTGACGCAGATGAGATTTACGCAACTCGTCCAGGTTGGTATGACCTGCTCTCCGAGATTCTTCGTCCTCGTACCACAGTAAGCCCAGACGTCATTGAGAAGTCCCGCTTCCTGTATGAAGGCGCAAACGTCAACCTTGATCAAAAGAGCGTTGAGAAGGGTCTTACCAAAGACGCTGCTCAGAGTGCTACCGTCCTTGCGGCTGCAAAGACTGCTCTTGAGGGTGTTTCTGAGGACGAGTGGAAGGCTGCAGCAATTGACGCTGCCCTTGAGGTGCTTCCAGATCAGCTTGACCTTAAGAAACGCATTGTCTTCCAGTCCATTCGTGTTGCTGAGTGTGGCAACATGGTCTCCCCTCCTCTTGGAGAGTCTATGGAGCTTCTTGGTCGCGAGGTTTGCCTTGCTCGCCTTGACCGCGCTCTGGAGCTTTGCAAATAACGCGTGAATGCGTGCCTGCCGCGTATTCTTCCAAGCGTAAGTGGGTATCAAAAGTAAAACCACACAAGAGCTGTAAAACAGATGGTTTTGCAGCTCTTTTATCGTTATCGTTTGTTTAGTTTTGGAGTAACTATGATTTCTATGTCTGCGTTTGAGGTCCTAGGCCCCATTATGGTGGGTCCTTCTTCCTCGCACACAGCAGGAGCCTTGCGCATTGCCCTGGTTGCACGCTCGCTTGCACCAAAGCAGCTGGAGCGCGTTGAGTTTTGGCTCTACAACTCCTTCTCTCATACCCACCTTGGTCACGGCACCGATTACGCTCTGATTGCAGGCATCTTAGGCCTTGCTCCAGACGATACACGCGTCCGTGAAGCACTTACCCTGGCAGAAGAAGCCCACCTCAACTACAGCGTTATTGAAAAGGGAGACGATGAAACCCTCCATCCAAACACCGTAGAAATTCACCTCTACGGCGCAGATAACGTCCACGTTTCCGTTATGGGCGAGTCCGTTGGCGGCGGTCGTATTCGCATCTCTGGTGTTAACGGCGTGCGCATTCGCATGTCTGGCGATATGCCCACTATTTTTGTTTCACATCGCGATAAACCCGGTGTTCTTGCAGCTCTCACTACTATTTTGGCCACGCAAAACATCAATGTTGCAACTATGCGCACCTTCCGCTCAGAGCGTGGCGGCTTTGCCCACACGGTCTTTGAGATTGACGAGCCTATTGAGCAGAAAGTCCTGGATCTCTTCCAGCTGGCACCTCACGTTTCGTATGCCGCTCAGGTTTCCATTCCGGGAGCAGCTCCACAGGTCACAAACGACGTGCTTTCAGGAGCCTTTGACAACGGCGCAGATCTTCTCGCCAGGTGCTCCAAGACGGGAGCCTCTATTGGCCAGATTATGCGCCAGCGCGAGAAAGACCTGCGACCAGATGCCGACGTAGACGCCGAGATGGCTCACGTTCTTGAGATTATGCGCGATGAGGTTCACGACACTATCAAGACGCCTCGTCAGTCCATTGGTGGTCTGCTCAACGGCCAGGCCAAGACGGTGGCAAACACCCCAGCTGCAATCTCAAGTGCGCTTATGGGCACCACGCAAACACGAGCTGTTGCGTACGCTATGGCCGTGCTTGAGCGCTCAGCAACCATGGGCGTCATTGTTGCCGCTCCTACTGCAGGCGCTTCTGGCGTTGTACCAGGATCGCTTATCTCGGTAGCAGAAGAGATTGGTGCCACCGACGAGCAAGTTATTTCTGCGCTTTGGAATGCAAGTGCTATTGGAGCCATCCTAACCACCAACGCAAGTGTTTCTGGCGCTGAGGGCGGCTGTCAGGCAGAGGTTGGATCTGCTGCTGCCATGAGCGCATCTGCATTGGCTGAGCTCTTGGGTGGCACTCCTCAACAGTGCTTGGATGCTGCTTCTATTGCCATCTCTAATCTTCTGGGACTAGTCTGTGACCCTGTCAGAGGACTAGTTGAGTATCCTTGCCAAGATAGAAACGCTATTGGTGTAGCCGCCGCCGTAAGCTCTTCTCAGCTTGCTCTTGCAGGTGTTGGAAACCCAATTCCGTTTGATGAGGTTGCACACGCTATGGCAGAAGTTGGCGCCGCGCTTCCTGTTTCTCTCAGAGAAACAGCTAAAGGTGGTCTTGCCGCAACTCCAAGCGCTCCTACCGCATGCGCAAGTTGCACCGGCTGTGCCCCTCTTGACCAGGCGCTTATTGATGCAGAACGCATGCTCAGCTCAAATACGAGAGACGTTCCTTGCGCTTAGAGATGCGTTTTGTATAATATTTTTTGCTGCAAACAGAATTTCTTGAAATTATTGCTTGCATCTCTGACGAGTCTCCTTTATAGTTATTTCTCGCGCTGATGCGCACGGATGACATCTTGGGATATCGTCTAGTGGTAGGACAGCGGATTCTGGTTCCGTCAACGGGAGTTCGACTCTCTCTATCCCAGCCATGTCCTCCCAGTCATACATGGCCCGTTCGTCTAGCGGTTCAGGACGCCGCCCTCTCAAGGCGGAGATCACCAGTTCGAATCTGGTACGGGCTACCAAATGTTCAAGGACTTCTTCGGAAGTCCTTTTTGTTTATCTCAACACCACTTTTGCTTCTATCGTAAAATAGACCAGTCTGTTCAAAGTGGCTGTCACACCCAGTCGTGTGACCCAGAAGTATAAGAATTTTTACTAACACCTTGATTGGATCAGGATGTGGCTTGAGTTCTTCCAAAGTGTAGTTGTCATTGTTGCCCTGCTCTATGTGCCGGGCGTCATTTTGCTGCATGCTTCCGGCATGCCAAAGCCCTGGGCACTTGTTAGCGCTCCTTTGGTCAGCTGCGCACTCTTCTTTATTGAGGGAGAGATCTTTAGCGCACTGAACATCCCCATCCCCTTGTCTGTAATGGTTCTTGTTCCTCTACTTATTGCAGCTCTGGTCAATGGCTACGTTTTTTATGTTGCTCCTAAACACAAAGAACATCACAGAGGCGAGAAACCCAACAAATCCAAAGCAATGCGCACTGTCAAGCAATCAACTAGCCCTGTACCAGCATTCATCTGCGAAGAACTCCCCTTCTGGATGCCTCTTCTGTACGCTGCAATTGGTCTTCTTACCGTAGGGTTTCTCTTCTTACCTACCCTGCCATCTGCCAGCTCCTTTGTTCAGGGCTGGGACATTGTGCATCACTTAGATGTCACGCAGGCAATGATTGAGTCTCAAAAGTACTCATCAATTCACTATGACTTCTACAGTACCGTTGAAGCTTCAATTACCCCTTGGGAACCGGGGACTTCGGGATTTTATCCTTCAGGCTGGAACATCATTGTTGCTTTAACAACACAGCTTGTTTCTACAACCGTTCCTATTGCAGGAAATGCACTCAACTTTGTCAGTGCAGCAATTATCTTTCCGCTCTCAATCTGCTCACTTATTGCAAAAGTTCTTCCTAAACATCGCATTGCGCTTATCAGTGGAGCTTTTGTTTGCCTAGCATTTTTTGTTTTCCCTTGGTCGCTTCTCATCTATGGACCAATCTTTCCTAACACCGTAGCCTTCTGTGTAATGCCTTCTATTTGGTGGGTTTTTATGCAGATGACTCGCTCAAAAACACCAAAACACGACCTTATCTGGCTTATTGTCATATTTGTTCTTGGCTTGATTACCCTCTTTATCTTGCATCCTTCCACGATTTTCTCATCAATTGTTGTGCTTTTGCCTTGGAGTTTTGCGCGCATTGGAGAATCAAAACGCAGAGTTGTTCTCTTTGGAAAACAAATCAAGCCTGTCACGCTAGCATACGCATTCTTTATCTTTGCGCTGGTTATTTGGTCTGTTTTCTACTACGTTTTGATTGTTCGAGGCGTGGCTCTCAATTTCTGGTGGAGCGCCTACTCGAGCCTGCAAGATGCTATTTTGCACGCTCTTGGTATGGACTTTATTGGACAGTCGTACGCAGGTGGAGAGCTTGTTTCTCCACAACCGATACTTTCAATCTGCGTGCTTGTAGGCGCTGTATGGACGTTTAAGCACAAGCAGGCTCGATGGATGGTATCTGCCTTTATGTACCTGTCTATACTCTGCATTTTTATTATTACGTTTGACGTTCCTCTGAAGGGATATCTCTCAGGATTTTGGTATACCGATCCATTCCGCATTGCGGCAAGCTGCGTCATTATGGCAATTCCACTAGCAGCGCTTGGCCTGGCCACCCTTGCCGAGGCTGCTCTGGAAACGTTTGCCTCCTGGAGAGAAAAAACTTCTCAGGCTCAGACTAAAGCTCAGACCTGCGTCTTTTGTACTGTTTCGGCTAAACCTCTGATTGTGGGAGCGGTCATTGCATGTGTAGTTGTACTCAACTATGTGGTTCCTATGCCAAACCTTAAATCGGAAGAGCCAATTCCTGCCGCTACTGCCTTTAAACAGGCTTCCGAGAAGGCCTATGGTGATCACTACATTTTGACATCGGAAGAATTGGAGTTTTTACGTCGCGTGGAGCTTACCGTTCCTGCAGGTGCTGTTATTGCAAACCTACCTCAAGATGGCAGTCTCTGGGCGTATGGCACTAACGACTTACATGTGCTCTGGCGCTTCCCTAACGGCTATGACGCTTCAGAACGTCCCGCAAGCGCAATTCTTCGTAAACGCCTTAATCGCATTGCGAGCGACCCTGAGGTGCTTCAGACGGTACGCGACCTTAACGTACAATACGTCCTTATTCTGAACAACGTTGTTGATTACTCCAACGCTGTTACCAGTACCTATAAACCTGGAACCTTCAGAGGTATCACGCAAATAACAGACACCACCCCAGGTTTTGAGGTGGTGCTGGAAGAAGGTTCTATGAGGTTGTACAAGATTACCTTGTAAGAACGTTATGCCTGAATTGCAGAAACTGCGTCCTTAAGCTCCTGAACACGATCAGTTGCTTCCCATGTGAAGTCTGGGTCTTTGCGGCCAAAGTGTCCGTATGCAGCTGTCTTAGAGAAGATAGGACGGCGCAACTTAAGATCTCTGATAATGGCACCAGGACGAAGATCAAAGACCTTCTCGATAGCCTGCTCAATAACAGCATCGTCAACAATGCCAGTGCCAAAGGTATCAACCATGATAGACAGTGGATGAGAAACACCAATGGCGTAGGCAAGCTGAACTTCACACTTCTTTGCAAGGCCTGCTGCTACGACGTTTTTGGCAACCCAGCGCGCTGCATATGCTGCTGAACGGTCAACCTTGGTGCAATCCTTTCCAGAGAAAGCGCCACCACCATGACGGCCCATACCGCCATAGGTATCAACAATAATCTTTCTACCGGTAAGACCTGTGTCTCCCATAGGTCCGCCAACAACAAAGCGGCCAGTTGGATTAACGTAAATGTCAGCGTTATCCCAAGCAATGTTGACCTCACCCATAACAGGAGCAATAACGTGGTCAATCATGTCCTGCTTGATAACGGACATGTCCTCAATCTCTGGAGCATGCTGCGTGGAGACAACAATAGCGGTGACCTCAACGGGTTTCTCGTCCTCATAACGAACGGTAACCTGAGTCTTACCATCTGGACGCAAGTACTCAACCTCGCCAGACTTACGCACCTCTGAAAGGCGCTGAGCCAGACGCTGAGCCAGGTAAGCTGGCATTGGCATAAGAACATCGGTCTCGTTAGATGCAAAGCCAAACATCATGCCCTGATCGCCTGCGCCGATAAGATCAAGCGGATCGGTAGTACGTCCTGCCTGCGTGTCATAGGACTGATCAACGCCCTGAGCAATATCGGGGCTTTGTTCGTGAATGAGGCTTAAAACGCCGCAGGTCTCGCAGTCAAAACCATACTTAGCGCGGTCGTAGCCAATATTTCTGAGAGTATTACGAACAATCTCCTGGACATCAACGTAAGATTGAGTGCGGATCTCTCCAGCTACCACAATAGTTCCTGTAGTAGCAAAGGTCTCGCATGCACAACGAACGTTATCCAAGCAAGCAGGAACACCACTTGGAGAAACGTACCCACGCTCTTCAAGCTCCGCCTCTTTTGCCAGGATTGCATCAAGAATTGCGTCAGAAATCTGATCGCAAACCTTGTCTGGGTGTCCCTCAGTAACACTTTCCGAGGTAAACAAATAGTTTTTGTGTGCCATGAACTGTCCTTTCACGCATGGCTTCTCTGCTTATGCAGAATATTTGCGTTCTTCTACGCGCAACCACTCTTACTATACCCACCAAAGACACTTTTGAGCAGGATCAGTCAAGAAAATTGTAAAAAGAGCACCACAAGGGCGCTCTTTAAATTGCATAGTTAAACTGGCATTATGCAAAAACTCGTATGATTACTCGTCTATTCCAATACCAGCAAGTGTCATATCTAGCAGATTCTGTGCAAGCTCGTCAGAACCCTCCGCACCGTGGCGCTCTCCCATCAGGCCAATGGCCGAGAGAACCAATGCACCCGTAATAGAGCAGGCAGCAAGTCTTGAATCAACACCCTGGCGAATAAAGCCTTGCAATTTTCCCATCTCAAGCTGATTAACAAGAAGAACAACCACGCGAGAAAGAGGCCCCTCAATGTTGGTAATAAGTGCCTGCTCAGAGCTTGCAAGCTTGTTAATTAAAGCCAAAACCAAAGGTGAGTCAGGCAAAATATGAGCAGCAAGTTGAGCGATGATTGCATGAAGCGTCTCTTTTGAGGCAGGCTTATTACCAATGGTATGCGCAATATCTTTTGCAAGCTCATCAACGCTCTCGTCAAAGATTGCCTGCAAAAGGGCCTCTCTATCAGAAAAGTAGTAATATAGCGCGCCCTTTGAAAGACGAGCTCTATCAGAAATCTCACTCATTTTGAAGTTGGTATTTCCACGAGCAAGCATGAGCTTGGTTGTCTCGTGCATAATACGCTTACGTGTAGCTGCGCTTTTCTTAGTACGAGCTTCAGCACGAATATGAGAAATGGAAGGCGCTGGAGCTTCAGGTTCTTCTGCAGGCTGTTGTTCATAAGCATTGTGATGTATGACTTCTAACGTAATATAATCGCGCTTCTCGCCCATGAACTCCCCCATACGACACTATCCGTCATATAAAATGACGCCTCTCTGATAATTTTTTATGCCTACTATACCGTTTTACCGAACCTATAAAAATACAAAGGCCTTACTTTTTTATTGATTAAATCTGGCACTCTTTATTATTTTTACCAATTACCCTGAGCAAGAATAGCGAGAAGATCTTCTTTTCTATTCTCCACTTGACCTGCTAAATAAAGCTCAAAAAGCTTACGTTGGTACACGCCCACAGCAGGTCCTGGCTGAAGCGAGAGCACTTCCATAATTTCTGCACCCGAAACGCACAACTCTTGTGGACGCTGAGCAATTCCCCGTTTTACCTCATGTAAGAGAAGGGTCCTCATAGCCTCAAGCGTTACCGCATAGCTACGATAAGGATTTGCCTTTGCCAGAGCATCTGCCTGCTTTAACGTCAAAAGGTCATACGCAAGAGCAATGCCGTCCGATTTACTTGCCTCGGCTAACAAGGCAACCATATGCCTAAGCGACGAGGTTGTAACGTCCACATCATAGTCATGCAATGCCACAAGAGCACAAACTTCATTACTCAAATGCTGTGATAGAGCTAAGCGCTTAAGCAAGGCTTTTGCTACGATTGCACCTTTTTCTGGATGGCCATAAAAATGACCTCTACCATCTGCGTCAACGCTAAACATTTCTGGCTTTGCAATATCATGCAGAAGAGCAGCCCACCTAAGAGCGGGAGTAGCACACCCTGCTGTAAGAGCCTCTGCTGCAGAGCATACCCGAGCAGTATGCTCCAGCACATCATAGGCGTGATACGGACTTCTTTGATCAAAATTTTGCAACGGTAAGAGCTCTGGAATTGCTACCGTTAAAACAGGAAAACCCAGCTTGATAGCATGGGCAATATGGCCAGCCTCAACAATTTGAGCCACTTCCGAGCCAATGCGCTCAGACGCAACCTGAGAGAGTAGCAGCGCACACTCAGTAAGTGCCTGATGTGTCTTCTCCTCAATTGAAAACGAGAGTCTGCATGCAAACCGCAAGGCACGCAGCATACGAAGAGCGTCCTCTGTAAAGCGAACCTTAGGCTCCCCAACAGCGCGAATTACACGTGCAGATAAATCTTCTTGACCGCCATAAAGATCAAGCAATCCCCTCTTTGGGTGATATGCCATTGCATTAATAGTGAAGTCTCTACGAGCAAGATCTTCCTCTATACGAGAGACAAACTGCACAGAATCAGGACGACGACCATCAAGATATTCTCCGTCACAGCGATACGTTGTGACCTCAATAGGGTGCTTCTCGACAACAGCAGTAACGGTTCCATATGCAATACCTGTTTCATGCACAGGAATGTCTGCAGCCTCAAAAGCCGCTTTGCTCTGCTGCCACGTTGCCGATGTTGTGATGTCAATATCATGGGCAAATGAGCCGCGTAGGGCGTCTCGTACCCAGCCACCTACAATCCACGCCTCAAATCCGGCATCTTCAAGAACTTCTAATGCACGCAACGCGTAGGTGGGAACTTGTAAATTCACGGAGCGAGAAAGGCATGGTGAAGAGCTGTTTTTCTGTATGCTCATGGCCATTCCTTCCGCAGTTGCTGATGGGAAAAGTATACATCCTTCACACGTCATTCACATCCTTCCTGCGGTTTTAAAATGACAAACATTTGTTCTAGATTTTTCTTTACTTCTTCCCCGTTCGTGATAGTCTAAGTATACGAACAGACGTTCTATTTTCAAGTAGAAAGTTGCTGCCATGGATACTCTTGATAAACTCACCATACTTGCAGATGCAGCCAAATTTGACGCGGCGTGCACTTCTTCTGGTGTAGACAGAGATCCGCAGGTAGGAAAGGTAGGAATGGCCTCAGCGGCCGGCTGTTGCCACTCATTTGCTCCTGATGGCCGCTGCATTACGCTGCTAAAAGTTTTACTTTCTAATGCTTGTTGTTATGACTGTGCTTACTGCGTCAATAGATCTTCTGCGCAAACCAAGCGGGCTACCTTTACATCACAGGAATTAGCAGAGCTTACCGTAGATTTCTATAAAAGAAATTACATAGAGGGACTCTTTCTTTCCTCAGGTGTTATAGGATCGCCAGACCACACCACAGAACTCATGATTGAGTGCCTCTCCTACCTTAGGAATGAGCTGCTGTTTAACGGCTATGTTCATGCAAAAGTAATTCCCGGAACAGATCCAGATCTTATTGATGCTCTTGGCCGCTTAGCAGATAGACTCTCCGTCAATCTGGAATTACCTAGCTCAACCTCACTTACTAAACTTTGCCCTCACAAAAATGCAGAAACGGTTACTAAACCCATGTCTTTCATTCACCGCCTGCGCGTCTCTGAAGAAAGGCAATTGCTTGAAGCTAAAAATGCATCAAAGGGCATTGTGAAGTCTGCTGGCAAATCTAAGGATATTGTTATTCCTACTCAGAAGCAGATCATAAAAGAAGGTTTAGCTCTTCGTTCAAACTGCTTGAAGAATACCTTTATGCGCTCATCAAGGGTGTCTTCAGGCAAGAGGTCCTTCTCGCCTGCTGGACAATCAACGCAAATTATCATTGGAGCTTCTCCAGAATCAGACAATCAAATATTGCACTTATCGCAAGCGCTTTATCAACAATTTGAATTGAAACGAGTATTCTTCTCTGCCTATATTCCTGTTATAGAAGACCATCGTCTTCCAGAGTTGGACACTCCTGTTCCCCTGCGTAGAGAACATCGTCTTTACCAGGCTGATTGGCTTATGCGCTACTATGCGTTTTCTCCTGATGAGCTTGTTTCTCCAGAAGCACCTTGGCTTGATTTAGAAATTGATCCAAAGCTTGGATGGGCGCTGGCACATCTTAATCAATTTCCTGTAGAGATTATGGATGCACCACTAGAAATACTTTTACGAGTGCCCGGTATTGGCCCTACCGGCGCACGAAGAATTATTGCTGCAAGAAGACGGTCTCGCCTCACCTTTGATGATCTTAAACGGCTGGGAATACAGCTCAAACGATCTCATCACTTTCTCACCTGCTGTGGCGTAAGGGATGCCTCAGCTCCACTTGACCAAGAACTGATTAAACAGAGGGTAATTGCTGATGCCAAAGCAAGTTCGTACAACAAAACAAGACGCCGTATTGAGTCCTCTCAACTCAGGCTCTTCTGATCAGAGCGTAGAGCTTGTCTCGCTTGTTCAGAGGCTTACAAGACTCTCCAAGCCCCAGAAGGTTGTTATCTCCTGTAATCCAAGCTTAGAAGGCGTTGTAGGGGCTGTAGGGCTCACTTATCTCTCACATGCTAACCCGGCACACGTACGTCTTGTTAGAGAAAACTTTTGTCAGCCTAGCCTTGGGGAGCATGTTCTCTGTGGACCAGACCCTTCTGATGACTCAGTAGTAGCCTTGGCTAAACGAGTTCTAACTGGACTAGAAAAGAAAGTAGGCACAAGAGAAATAACGCGTCGCATTGTTTTGGCATGTGCTTCAGATGCTCATACTATGCCGGAGATTGTGCATCGATACATTCGTCTTGCATTCTCCTATGGTGTAGGAGCCCTTGAAGATATTGCAGACCCAACCGTGGCAGAGTTTAATGCACTGGCTAGGCAGGTAGAAACTGAACGAGAGCATACGCGGCAATTTGTGCGGTTTTCTCGCATGTCAGATGGCTCTTTTATGTCTGTATTTCAACCTAATGCAAACGTAGTGCCACTAACTTGCAATTACTTTGTCAAACGGATGAGTACAGAGCGGTTTTTTATTGTTGATCCAGCTCATCATATAGTCAGTTTTTATTCACCAGAAATGAAGACCTTTGGAACAATTCAGCTGGACGATGCCTCTTTGGAAGAACTGCTCTCTAGAACAGACCTTGCAACTGATGAGAAATACGTGCAAGCCATGTGGAGGCGCTTCTATGAGGGAGTTGGTCTAGAAGGTCGTGGACCTGCAGAAAGAGGATATGACTTGCGCGCCCATTGGATGCCAAAACGCGTATGGCAAGGGCTTCCTGAACTCACTGCAAGTACAAATGCAGAAGCTGCGCGTAGCCAAGGCGTACCTGCTCGCTATCAGGGGCGAGAAAACAGAAAGGATGTGCATCATATAGAACAAAAGCAAACATTCTGCAAAGAGCTTACTTCTGGGTTATAAAGCTGCCGTTTAAGACGGCTGATAACAAAAAAGCGCCCAGCAGAGCTGAGCGCTTATCAGTACAAAGGTAATGACCTAAGACTTAGTCAAGGTCGTTGAAGTCACCAGCTGCAGGTGCAGGTGCAGAAATCTGAGTCTGCTGAGCTGCAGGCTGAGCAGCATTCTGGGAACCAGTTGGAGCATTGTTGGTAAGAACAGTCTCTGGGAAGACAGAGTCCGCGTCATCCAGGAAGTGCTGGAGAAGCTTACGGTACTCAGCGCGGAAGTCCTCACGGGACTGCTTGAGGCGATCAATCTCATCAAGCTCAGTCTGCTTCTCTGCAAGAGCCTGACGGATAACCTCACGAGCCTTCTGGTCTGCCTCGTTACGAATACGCTCTGCGTTTGCACGAGCGTCTGCAACAAGCTTATCTGCGCTCTGCTGAGCAACAATGAGGACCTGAGAAATCTGGTGCTCGGATGCAGCGATAGCAGCTGCGTTTGTCTCCTCAACAGAAGGAACGCTTGCGTTCTCCTCAAGGTTTGCAACCTGAGCCTGTGCTGCAGCAAGCTGCTGCTCAGTGCTGGTCAGACGGCCCTTGAGGTCAGCGATCTTTTGAAGCATTGCATCAACCTCAGAAGAGAGCTGCTCAAGAAATGCGTCAACTTCCTCTGGATTGTAGCCGGTCTCAGCAGGAGAGAATGTCTGCTGCTCGATGTCTGCTGGTGTGATTGCCATCTTTGTTCCCTTTCAGTCTGCGAGTAGACGTACCACACATCATAACTACTCAGTTTGTAATTAAAGACAAACTAGTTTCCTATATTAGTATAAGGCCCAGCGTCGAAATGGCCAAACGTTCCACAAGATTAAGCACAAAAAGCGCAATAATAGGTGAGAGGTCAACGCCGGAAATTGGAGGAATAGCCCGTCTAAACACACTGAGATATGGCTCAACAATTTTGCCAATAGCCTCAAGAATGTTTCTAACCGAATCATTTGAAACGGTAATCCAAGAGGACAGGCACCATACCACAATGCAGACGCTGTAAATCCTAAACAAGGTATAGAGTGCGTTTAAAACATAATACGAAAACACAAAAACCTCCAGTTACCTGGTAATCTCGCCCTCATCAGCAAGCTTATCAAGATCAGCCTGCGTCAAAGAGACACCATGAGGAAGTACAACAAAAACACGGTCAGCAACTTCGTCAACAGCGCCATCAAGGCCATAAGAAAGACCAAAACTGAAGTCCAAAATTCTCTTAGCAACCTCAATGTTGGTGTTCTTAAAGATAAGGACAACTGGCTGACCAGTACGAACACGACGAACTACCGACTGAACATCGTCATAAGAAACAGGACGAAGAACGTATGGTGGCAACTGTCCGGAATAGCTTGTACGACTCACAGGACGAAGACCAATGTCACCAGGAGTTGGCAGGTTTGGGCTCACGGTATGCTCGTAAGAAGGAGTGTATCCGGAAGGCTCCTGACGAGATGCATACGCAGAAGCACGAGAGCGCATATCCTGCTGAGGATTATAAGAAGCAGCTGGATTGGTGCTGATTGGCTTGCCAGAGCGCGTATACACAGAAACACTCTCTGCCTCTGGTCTGGATGGATTGCCCAGTAGCCTGTTGGAAGAGCCTTGCTGTGCGCGGTCGTCGTAAGAACGAGGAGAAGCTTCGTCTACCTCGTCATAGCCTTCGTCGCCATAATACTCATCGTCGTAGTACTCATCGTCCTGACCACCACGAAGCTTTGCTCTTAGCGTATCAAGAATGCTCATCATTGTGCCTTTCTGTAACGCACGTAACTTCTTACTACTGTATCAAAAACTTGCAACTATTTTAGTGCCCACTCAACGCATAGGCTGGGTCAAACAATACTCGACCCAGGCGAATAGTCGTAGAACCCTCTTCAATGGCATACGTAAAGTCATCACTCATGCCACAAGAAAGAACATCTATCTTCAAACCAACTTGTTGGCTCAAGCGATCACGCAATTCTCGAAGTCCTGAGAATGTTCTCTTTGCGCGCTCTGGATCATCTTTTGGTGCCATAGTCATCAGACCCACAACAGAAATGTGAGGAAGCTCAACAATCTTTTGAATAGACTCAGACACCTCTTCTGGCGAGAAACCCGATTTTGAGGCTTCAGCGGAGACATTTACCTCAAGTAGAACAGACTCCTCAGTACCCTTCACCTCAGCACGCTTTGAAACCGCCTCTGCAAGATGTTCGGAAGAAATTGAATGAATGTAGCGAACCTTACCAACTACCTGGTTAATCTTGTTCTTCTGAAGATTACCAATCATGTCAAAAGTTATCTCAGACGCAAAAGGAGCTTCAGATAAACACGTCAGTTTATGTGTCAGCTCTTGTGGACGATTCTCGCCAAAAACCCTATAACCCGCCTTATAAGCTGCAAGGACGGCCTCAACAGGTACGGTTTTGGAGACAGCTACAATTTCAATCTCAGAGGCGATTCTGCCGGACTTTTTTGCAGCATCCGCCACAAGTAACTCAATCTGAGCTCTACGAGCCTTTATAAACTCAAGATATTCGTCTGAATCGTACGTCATAGCCATCATCTCTTGCGGTGAATACATCAACATCTTACGTAACGTTTAACGACTTTTTTGTAGACCTAAACGCCTTCTCCGATAGCGCTAAACGTCTTCTACCCTACTTTGACGCCATGTAAGCAACAGCCGCGTGTCTTCCGCACTTACCATGCTCTGCTCGGTACGAGAAGAACCGCTCAGTTGTAGAGGCCGTCGAGTCAGTAACCTCTTCGATAGCAGACGCTCGTACACCAGCATCTACCAGTGCGGCTCTGACGGCATATCCAAGATCTAAGTACCTCTCGCCAGATGCACGGTCTACAACGCCGGGACCAAACTCTTGTAAGAACATCTGGATAAGCTCTGGAGAAACCTCGTAGTCAGCGCCGCCAATGTGCGGACCAATATAGGCTTTGACCTCAGAGGGCTTGGCGCCAGTTGCCTGGCAAAGCGCCTCGGTTGCGCGCGCAGAAATGCGGGCAATTGTGCCTTTCCAACCAGAATGCGCCACCGCAAATCCGCCGGGAGCTACAAGAATTACGGGCACACAATCGGCAAACGCCAACATCACAGGCGTATTTTGAACCGTACATACTATGGCGTCTGCGCCAGCTTCTGCCTCAGCTTGAGCCAGTTCAAAAGCCTCTGATGTATTGGAAGTCAGGCAAACTACCTTGCTTCCATGCACCTGATGAGGAATAAGGAGTCGCGAGAAGTGCTCGCCTGCTCCAAGAGCCTCTAAGACTAGCTGGCGATTCTTTTGCACCTGTTGCAGATTGTCTCCGCACCTGCTGCCCAGATTGAGGGATGCAAACTCCCCTTCTGAAAAACCGCCAGTACGCTCAGTAAATGCGAGCGTGACCCCGCATGGAACCTCAGGATCCATGAGCAGGGTCACGCCGTGTAAGCACTGTCTATTCAGCGCGCACATGTTTAGATGCGGCTACGCTTAAGGAAGTCTGGAATATCAAACTCTTTCTCATTAGAAGAGTTGTTGGTGCGAGCAGGCTGTGGCTGAGCAGCTACAGGACGAGTTGGCTGTGGCTGAGCAGGACGGCTTGGACGGCTTGCGCTCTGGGTGTTCAGGGTTGGAAGCTGCTGCTGAACGTTAGAGTCATTGAAGCCGGTTGCGATAACGGTTACGCGAACCTGATCGCCCAGGGACTCATCAACAACAGTACCAAAGATGATGTTTGCGTCAGGATCAACGTTCTTAGCAACCAGGTCAGCTGCCTCATTAATCTCCTGAATACCAAGGTCTTTATTACCAGCAATAGAGAGAAGAACGCGGGTTGCACCCTCGATGGAGCTCTCAAGCAGGCGGCTAGAAATTGCCTCGGTTGCAGCATCTGCAGCGCGGTTATCACCAGCAGCAATACCAATGCCCATCATTGCGCTACCTGCACCCTTCATGATGGTGCAAACGTCTGCAAAGTCGAGGTTGATCAGGCCAGGAACAGTGATGAGGTCGGTAATACCCTGGGTGCCCTGGCATAGAACATCGTCAGCCATGCGGAATGCCTCAAGCATGGTGGTCTTCTTCTCAGAAAGATCAAGCAGACGATCGTTTGGAATAACAATGAGAGTATCAACATTCTCGGAAAGAGTCTTGATACCGTCAGCTGCAGAACCATAACGACGACGGCCCTCGAAGGAGAATGGCTTAGTAACAACGCCAACGGTCAGTGCGCCAACGTCATTCTTTGCAATATCAGCAACAACTGGAGCAGCGCCGGTACCAGTACCGCCACCCTCACCAGCAGTGATGAAGACCATATCAGCACCAGCAAGTGCAGCCTTGATCTCGTCGCGGCTATCCTCTGCTGCCTCTTTACCAACCTCAGGGTTAGCGCCAGCACCAAGACCCTTGGTGATGTCAGTACCGATGTGAACCTTAATGTCAGCATCGGAAATTGCAAGAGCCTGTGCATCGGTGTTTACAGCAACGAACTCAACGCCACGGATGCCTTCTTCAATCATGCGGTTGACAGCGTTAGTTCCGCCGCCACCAACGCCAACAACCTTGATAACAGCAAGATAGTTGTTAAGGGTATCGGTGTCCTTAATCATGTCTTCCTCCTTGAGGCACGCTTGTGCCCGTTTGTCCCGGAGCGCGACTGCGCTTAGGCTACGTTTATGCGCTCGCAGAACCGCTGTATAAAACCCTAAACCTCAAGTTAAGGCTTACGCTTCATGCAAAGCGGGGTATATTTGCACAACTGACCCATACAAGTCAAATAATATGTAGAAATTGTGAAGAAAGCTGGTAAACGGTAGGAAACTATTCCCTAACGGCACGCAGTATTACCGCATTTCCCTACGAAACACCAGAGCCAGACTGAACGTTTCCGGTAGAAACTCGCCTATAGGTTGGGCTTGCAGGTGTTCTTACGTTCAAGTACGTAAGCTCTCCTGGGAACTGCTTAAGCATTGCCAGAATCACTTTTTCTTTGTCGGCAATCTGTGTTGGAGAGCCCAAAGCAACCTGTACACCATTGGTAAGCGTGACAGAAATCGCATCAACGCTACTAGCCGAGTAACTCACAATCTGTGACGTAAGCTCTGACGAGAACGTAGACTGATACTGCATAACCGCTTGAATTTCTGCGTCTGTTGCTGTGGTGCCTGCTACCGGAGAAACCGTTGCAGGAACATCGGTAATCAGCAGCTCACCTTCTGAGGTTGCCTTCTCAAGCGCAACGGTAGCGGTAGTTTTTCCTTCTGGTACGTTAAGCTGATCTGCTTCGAGCCAGACGTTATTCTCGCCCAAATACCATGCAACCGGACCAGAAGAAAGCGCCACTATGGCCGTGACCTTGCGCTCTGTGATGGTGATGCGCAGCGTATTAGGGAACTGCCTCTCGTACGTTGCAGAAGCTACCCAAGGGTCCTTCTGAAGCTCCTCGGTAATAAGGGACTCATCCATATTGAGCAGCGTTGTTCCCTCTTCTACTGCAATGAGCTTTTGAATTTGCTCGTTAGTAACGTGCTCTGTTGGCTCAACCTGAATGTTGGTAATAGCAAAGACTGAGGAAGAACGTAGGACGAGAAAAGCAATGCCAGCGAGAAGGGCAAGGCTAAGCAAAACGATAAAGGCCGTGCGTACTGCCTTAAACGATACCTTTCTGCTGTGTTTAATACGCTCAGCACGAGCTTGAGCTGCAGTTTTTGTAGCGTTATTTGGCTTTTTGGCAGAAATCTTTTTAGCAGAAGGCTTGGCATCAGGAGTTGTAGCCTCAACCTTTGGCTTAGGCTTAAAGGCCTTGCTCATAAAAGAAGGCTTAGTAGCACCTGTCGTCTGAGTAGAACCAGACGATAAAGGCTCCCTTTTTGTGCCTTTACGGCGGGTTGTTTGCTTTGAAGTATCTTCTGCCATATCTTCCCTATGCCCCAAAACCCAGAAGTTTAACCTCTGGCTGAAGATCAATGTCAAACTTTTCTTGGACCGCATCGTGTGCTCTGCGCATAAGTGCAATGACATCTGAGGCGGTGGCGTTACCGGTATTCACAATAAAGTTGGCATGAACATCAGAAATCTGTGCGCCGCCTTCAGTAACTCCCTTAAGACCACACTCTTCAATAAGTGCACCAGCAGACCTACTACCTGGATTCTTAAAAACAGAACCGCAGCAAAGCTGACCAGTTGGCTGAGTATTTCTTCTACGCTGCAAGAGGGTATCCATGCCAAGAGCAACTTTAGGACGATTAGATGCTGTCAGCGCAAACGTTGCCTCAAGAATGATCTCATCTGGTGCAAACGTAGTGTAGCGATAACCCCATTCAATCTCGGAGGCATCGTAGCGTACAAGACCCTTACCAGGCTTAAGTACCACGCAATCACGGACGGCTTTGCCAATCCAATCATGCCTGGTACCTGCGTTCATCGAAAGAGCACCGCCGATAGTTCCGGGAATACCAGCACACATCTCAAGGCCAGAAAGACCCGCTTTCATGGCCTCATTGCACACGCGTGCCGTAAGCGCACCTGCACCTGCAGTAATGAGGTTATTCTCGCCAACTGAAATGGTAGAAAGCTCATCGTCGAGCACAATAACGCAGCCGTTGTAGCCCTTATCAGAGACAAGGATGTTTGAACCTTTGCCCAGAAGCACCCAATCAACTCGATTAGCTGCAAGCACCTCAAGCACACGCACCAGCGCCACGTGGCTGTGAACAGCAGCAAAAAGCGACGCCTTACCACCAATCCTAAAGGAGGTATGGTGGCTCAGCGGCTCATCTTGCTTGATTGTTGCATCAAGGGCCCCAGAAAGGCTTACATAGGCGTTAAACAAGCTCACGGCAGAGGTCCTAGTGGTTCTGAAGACGCTCTTTGAGTGCGCGGATAAACATTGGTCCAATCTGAGTGACGTCACCTGCGCCCTGAGTAATCAGCAGATCTCCTGGTTTAACTGTATCAAGGAGGTCTGCGATAAGATCGCGGCGAGAAGGGATATAACGTACGTCAGGAACAGTATTGGCAGCTTGAACTTTTGAAGAGACGGTCTTGCCTGAGACACCTGGAATAGGCAGCTCACCTGCTGAGAAGACATCCATGACGCGCAAAACGTCAATACCATCAAATGCATGTGCAAACGAATCCGCCAAATCCTGCGTTCTGCTGTAGCGGTGTGGCTGGAAAACAACAACAACGCGCTTAAAGCCAAGAGGAAGAGCTGCAGACATGGTTGCCGCAATCTCGGTTGGATGGTGGCCGTAATCGTCTACGACGGTAATACCGTTGATGTCGCCTACGTGTGTAAAGCGACGACGTGCGCCCTTGAACTGCGAAAGCGCTGCTGCGGCCTGGTCAAGATCAAAGCCAAGAGCATCAGCAACGGCAATTGCAGCAGTTGCGTTTGCAACATTGTGCTTACCAGGATTAGCTGGAAGTACCACAGAGATAGTCTGACCAGAAGGAGTCTTGATGGTAAGAGGATTCTCAATTCCAGCTTTTCTCTCCTCCTGTGTGCAAACAAAATCGCAGCTTGAATCAAAGCCGTAGGTAACTACGTGCCTACCAGTTGACTGAGCAAGTTCAACGTAATGAGGATTATCGCCGTTGATAACAACAGTTTCTTCCTTATCAAGCAAGCTCATAAACTCACAGAAGGTCTTCTCGATGTTCTCTAGAGAGCCATAGTGGTCAAGGTGGTCTGCCTCAATATTGGTGACAACAACCACGTTAGGGTTGAGGAACATGAACGAACCGTCAGACTCGTCAGCCTCGCAGACAAAGTACTGGCCGTTGCCGTTTTTGCCGTTAGTGTCGTAACCCTCAACAACGCCGCCAATCAAAAATGATGGATCGGCGCCCAGCTTATCTAGCATGGTTGCAACCATGGAAGACGTGGTGGTCTTGCCGTGAGTGCCCGCAACAGCAATGGTCTTGCGGCCACGCGACAAATACGAGAGCATCTTAGCGCGAGGCCAAATAGGAATGGAAAGCTCACGTGCGCGAATGACCTCTGGATTTGTCTCTGGGATTGCGGTTGAGGTAACAATGACATCAGGCATCACAGCGTCAATAGTGGCTGCAGTGTGGCCGATGCTTACCTGAATACCTGCATCTTCAAGCTCTCTAACATAATGCGAGCTCTTTAAATCGGAGCCGGTAACGGTGCAGCCGCGCTCGTGCAGAACAAGCGCAATTCCGCTCATACCTGCTCCACCAATTCCAATAAAATGTGCACGCGAGATGGTCTTCTCGCCCATGGAATCTGCCATAAGAGAGCCTTTCCAAGTATTGTTATCGTTTGAGTCTTGGACATACCAAGACATGTTTACTCTAACGCAAAACGATCTGTTTTATGCGCCACAAACGGCACTTTCCACAGCGTCAGCCACAAGAGATGCGGCGCTGCGCTGGTCAAGTGTAGCAGCTGCCTCAGAAAGCTTTTTGCGCTGGTCCGCGTTATCTACCAGCTCAAACAGAGCTGTCGAGAAGGTCGTGGTGCTCACCTGGTTATCTGGCACCAGAATAGCTGCTCCCGCGTCCGACAACAAGTGTGCGTTAGTAGTCTGATGATCTGCTGTTGCCAGAGGGTACGGCACCAAAATGCTGGGGAGCTCGAGCGCTGCAATCTCGGCCACAGAAGATGCTCCGGAGCGAGAAACCACCAGGTCAGCCGCAGCAAGGGTGGCACCCATGTTGGAGATGTAGGGCTTAACCTCCCAGCGAGCAGCCTCCTCGTCAGAAAGCTTCATAAGCGAGACAACCTCGTCGTAGAGCTTCTGGCCTGTTGACTGAATGATGCGAAGGTTAGGACGGGCAAGAAGCTCCTGCTTAAGCGCGGCAAACGTCTCGTTGATGCTACGTGCGCCCAAGCTACCACCAAAGATAAGCAGCAATGTCTGATTGTCTGCAATACCCAGCTCTTGCCTCGAGGCGGCTCTGTCAGCAGAAAGAACACTCTTACGTACAGGATTGCCGGTAACCACAATAGCGTCTTGAGCCTTGACGTGGCCCTCAAAAGCCTTGCGAGCCTCTGGGAACGCAATGCACACCTTAGATGCTTTACCAGCAGATACACGGTTAGCAAGACCGGTTACTGAGTTCTGTTCGTGAATCAAATAGGGGATGTGGAGCTTTGCGCAAAGCTGAAGCAAAGGCAGCTCAACATAAGCGCCAAAACCAATAGCAACATCAGGTGCACCCTGCTCTTTGAAGCGCTTGTGCAGCTGCATCTTTGCGCGCTCAAGATTGTAAGCCGCGCTGATGAGCGTCCAAGGACGTCTGCGATCAAAGCCATTTACATGAATAGGTACCAGCTCAAATCCTGCCTCGGGTACCAGCGTACCTTCAAGCTTGTTGGGCTGACCGTAAAACGTAACCTGGTGGCTGCGCTCACGAAGCTCCTCAGCTAGAGCCAGAGCTGGGTTAATGTGACCAGCGGTTCCACCTGCAGCAATTGCAACAGAGAGTTTCTTCTGTTCTGCCATGCAATCCATCTCCTAGAAATCAGCTATCGGCGAGGCCTAGTGTTACTTCCACGAAGCCTGTCTGATGCAGAAGGTCCCAAATCAATTCTGCGCCTTCCGGAGGCATCTGTCGTAATACGGCCTTGAGGGGCGTCGTCATCTCTTGAGCGCAAAACGCCTCGTGAAGGACGTGCAGAGCTTTGTGCGCTGCTCTTGGGGCGAGAAGAACGTGGGAGTGGCATGCCTACTCCTACCCCACCATCAACCATGGTAAGACCAGCAAAACCTGGAGCATCAAAGGTATCTTGCTCTTCGGCTATGCTCCAAGACGCACGCTGCCTATCGTACTCGGTTTCTGGAAGCCTTGACTGCCTTGAAACAGACATCAAAAGTCCAACCATCAAGATACTAGACATGATGGTTGAGCCGCCGTACGAGATAAACGGAAGAGGCTTACCAGAAAGAGGCAAAAGGCCCAAAACACCACCGATGTTGACAAAGGCCTGGATGATAAACATTGAGGTACAACCTGCAGCAATAAGCCTGCCGGTCAAATCTGGCGCATAGCGAGCAATCTTAAAGCCTGCCCATACCAAGGCGCCAAATACAGCCAAAAGACCTAAAACACCAATAAAGCCCAGCTCTTCTCCAATGACTGCAAAAATAAAGTCATTGTGAGCCATAGGCAGATACGAATATTTCTGACGAGAAAAACCAAAGCCAACACCAAAAATACCGCCAGAGCCAAAGGCATAAAAGCCCTGTGCAAGCTGATAACCTGCGCCGTAATAATCGGCCCAAGGGTTGAGCATGGTCACAACGCGGGCACGAGAATAATCATCTTTAAGAGATAAGAAGGCAAAGCCAATAAAGCCAGCAACAGCAATAGTTGCCAAAACCCTTCGGTCAACATCAGCTAGGTAGCCAATGACCAAAAGTGTTCCCACAATAATCAGCGTAGAGCCCTTATCTGGCTGAGCCAAGATAAGCACCAGCGGCACAAGCGCGGCAATAGCAAACTTTTTAAAGAACTCCATCTGATCTATGGTCTGATCAATAAAGTACTGCTGAGCCAGGTACGAGACAGAAATCAAAATGGTAATCTTTGCAAACTCAGACGGCTGGAAAGAAAACGGTCCAATTGAAATCCAACGGGTTGCACCATATGCGTCGGCGCCCGCAATAGGAGTAAAAATAATTGCCAGCATGCCAATGGTCACAATCCAGATAGGTACCTGGAGGTTTCTTACTACTGCGCGATAGTCAATGCGAGAAACAATAAACGCTAACGCAACTCCTGCCGCAGCAAAGCCAAGCTGACGTTGCACGTAGTAGAAGGGGTTATAGCCCATATCCTCAGAAGTCATCGCAGAAATTGAGGATGCAGAGTAAATCATTACCAGGCCAAAGCAAACAAGAATTGCCGTTGACACCAGAAGCACCAGCCTAGGCTGCATAAAACGCTCTGGAATAGCTCCAAAGCGACCTTTGGCCTGCGAGTGCTCGGAAGATCTCTGGCGAGAAGAACGTGATTGCTGCGCGCGCTCCCCTGTTCTGTTTCTACTGGTAGCCATTATCGACCGCTCTCTTTTTGAGCAAGATCTGCCACCAGCTGTTTAAAGACACGACCACGCTGAGCCATGCCTGTGAACTCGTCAAATGAGGAACATGCTGGTGAGAGAAGCACTACAGAACCTGGACGAGCAAGCTCTACCGCACGGTCAAAAGCTTCATGCATATGAGGCTCTTCTACCACTTCTGCATGGCCGCCAGAAACGCGGCGGAGTGCCTCTGCAAAGCGAGGACCAGCCTCTCCAAAGCAAATTGCATATGCGCAGGTGGCGGACACCTTCTGAGCAAATTCATCAAGCTCTGTGCCCTTATCGTGACCACCAAGTAGTAAAATAACGTCTTTACCAGGAAACGAAGTTAATGACTTCTCAACTGAATCGGTATTGGTTGCCTTGGAGTCATTGACATAGAGCACGCCATTAACCGTATCAACTGGCTCAATTCTATGCTCAAGCGGCATAAAGTCCAACAGAGCATGCCTAATAGAAACAATATCAAGTCCCAGGAATAAGCCACATGCAGCTGCAGCAAGAGCGTTGAGTGCATTGTGCGCTCCCCTAATGTGGAGTGCATCAGCTGCTACAAGCTCCATCTCTCTACCAGATAGCCTGACTACCAGCGCTCCATTGCGTACAAAGGCGGCGTTTTGCGTACCGGGATCTGTCTGAGCAAGATGGCATACGGCAATGCCGCGAGCCTCAAGGCGAGAAGACACGTCCTGACAAAACTCATCCAAGTCAGAAACAATTGCCAGGTCATTTGCATCAAGGTTGGCAAAAATCTTCTCTTTAGCTGCTGCATACGCCTCGAGTGAACCATGCCACTCAAGGTGATCCGGCGTAATGTTTAAAAGCATCGCAACGTGAGGATGCAATTTTTGAGTAGTAGCAAGCTGGAAGCTTGAAAGCTCTGCTACAAACCAGCTCTTAGGCTTTCTCTCTGCAAGTTGGTCAGTAATAGTAAGACCAATATTGCCAACAGCGCTTGCATCAAGGCCTGCATACTGCAGGATTGACGTGGTCAAACTTGTGGTAGTAGTTTTACCGTTTGTGCCGGTAATGCCAATCCACTGTGAAGGGCTCTCTTGATAAGCAAACTCTGGCTCACCCATAATCTGCTGAGAAGCTGCCTTTGCACTTAAGAACAGCTCAGAGGTGTCTGGAATACCAGGAGATGCAATAGTCAGGTCAAAGGTACCCTTAACCTGATCGGAGCCGCATTGTACCTGTACGCCTGAGTCTGCAAGCTCTTGGATCTTCTCGCCAACTGTAGCATCTGCGCCGCCTACGAGAGTTATGGAAGACACACGACCCTCTGGCTGCTGCAGCAAATACGTGCAGACAGAGACGCCGGTCTTACCAAGACCAAGAACACATACATTTCCAAGTGTTTCTAGAAGCGACACGCAAGCGATCCTTTCTAAGAGCAATATCTTTAGTGAAGCTGGAAATACAGGGCAAAGCCCAGAGCGGCAAATGCGCCGGAAATAATCCAGAATCTAAAGACTACTTTTGTCTCGTTCCAGCCAAGTTTCTCAAAGTGATGATGCAGTGGAGCCATCAAGAATACGCGCTTTTTAGTTGCCTTGTAGCTGACAACCTGAATGATAACGGACAGTGCCTCGATGATAAAAAGGCCGCCCATGACCAGGGAAACTACCTCAGTCTTGGTAAGGACAGCCAGAGCTGCAAAGGCAGCGCCCCAGGCAAGAGAGCCGGTGTCTCCCATAAAAATGCTTGCAGGATAGCTGTTAAACCACAAAAAACCAATACAAGCGCCTGCGATAGATGCGGCAAAAACAGCAAGGCTACTCTCGCCATAGCGGAAAGCTACCGCAGCCATAAAAATCATGACGACCATAACGCAGCCACCTGCAAGGCCATCAAGGCCGTCAGTCAGGTTAACAGCGTTGGAGAGGCCTGCCATGAGCAAAAAGACAAAGAAAAGATATAGCCAAGGGATAGAAATAATGCTTCCACCTAAATTGACGGTAGTAGTGAGGATGCCCAGGTTGATTTCAAGGCCACCAGGGAACGCAATAATGGGCGTAATGCCCCAAATGTTAACTGCTGCCAGGCAAAATGCAACAGAAATGGTAATAAGTCCAGCCATCTTCTGAGATGCGGTAAGGCCAAGGCTTCTACCATGAGCAACAGACTCGATATCGTCCAGAAGACCAAGCGAGCCTGTGAGCAGCATAGCTGCCATAGCAAGAATGAGGTCGGTGTTCCACTGAGCAAGTGCAATACAGGTCAGCACAATGCTTACCAGCATAACGACGCCACCCATAGTAGGAGTACCCTGCTTGACCAGGTGCTGCTGAGGGCCGTCAGCACGAACCTGCTGGCCCACCCCCTCTTTCTTCATCAGTTTGATAAAGAGTGGCATTAAGATCAAAGTGATGATGCAGGAGACACCAAGTGCTACAAACACCTGGTATGTTGGGTAAATAGTCTGGAAAAACATTACTCAGTAACTCCTTTTACAAAAATATCAAGCTGGGCAGACCTCGATGCCTTGGCGAGAAGAACGTCTCCTTGCGCTAGTACTGGTCCAAGCACGGTAAGTGCTTCGTTGACATCGCTGAACTGTTCAATTTTATCTTCCGAGAAACCCATAACGCGCGCAGCTTCAACCATTTCGCGCGCGGCTCCCGTGCCTACAAAGGCAACGAGGTCTGGGTTCTTAGCAGCAATATAGGCGCCCACATAACCGTGGAGGCGCTTCTCCTCTGGACCAAGCTCACCGATCTCTCCGATAAGAGCAATACGGCGGGCTTCCGCTGGCCTCTGCATCAACACGTCAAGCGCTGCAGCTGTTGAGTTAGGACTTGCATTATATGAATCGTCAATAATCTTGGCACCGCAGGTTGCGTCAAGCACCGAAAGA
>JABZGZ010000060.1 GCA_015259105.1 Atopobium sp.
CGATTTGTCGCAAAGGTTTGTAGTGCTGATGGCATGATTGCTAACTTTATGGATCTGTCCGCTGGGCGAGAAGAACCTGCTACTCCGTTCATTGCTCATTCGCTACGCGTGTATTTTGAAGTTACAAATTTTGTGAAGTCAGGACAATTTAAGCCAGGTAATGACGTCACAAGAAACCAGCTTGCTGCCTATCAGCTTGCAGACAGAATCAACACGATTATGCAGGATGAGAACATCCAAGCAAAAGATATTGCAATTTTGATGAAATCGGTTAAAAAGGCACAGCCTTATATTGAGGCACTTCGTACCTTTGGAATTGAAAGCGTGGTTTCTGGAGCATCAACGTTTGGTGAGCAGCCTGAGGTTCAGTTGATTGGCAGCTTTTTACAGTCACTCGCAAATATGTATGACTCGTACGAGGGATTGTTTCCTGTACTCTCGAGCGAGATATTTAGTCTTGATGCGTCTGACTTGCTTTTGCTTGGTACTAATTTTGGTGAAAATGGCCAGAAGATTACCAATAGAGATATTGCAGAGTCAGTGGTAAATGACGCATTTAATCCACCTTTTGAGATAAGTCCAAAGCTCAAGAATGCTTTAGAGGTGTTGAGCAATGCTCGTAGCTCTCTTTCATACAAGAGAGTGTCTGACGTTATTAAAAAAGTAGTTCTTGATGCCGGATGGATTTCTCGCCTTCAAAAGATGGGAAATGAGGGACAGTCAAAGATTGCAAATATCTTTGCGGCTCTCGAGCAGATTGATAGTTTGCAAACAGACCTAAGCGTTGGCGTTGCTTCTGTTGCAAGAACATTTAGTCAGTGGTGTAGCACTGCCAAGGAATCTCCAAAAGTGCTTCATTGCAGCACTCAAAATGCAGTTACCTTTATGACTATTCACGCTTCTAAGGGATTGGAATTTCCTGTTGTTGCTGTTGTAGGAGCTGTTTCTGGTCCTAAGGCAGGCGCTGGTAGTGAACCATTTTTGCATGTTAGAAAAGACGATTCGTATCAGATTGCATTCTCAAGCAGTTCTAAAAAACTTCATGAATTGTATGACGACTGTCATGAGGTCCCTACAAGCCTTGATGAGTGTAAGAACCTTCTTGAGTGGAGAATGTTCCTGGAAACTCAAGAGAATGAGTTTGAAGAGCAGGAGCAGAACCGCCGTCTGTATGTTGCTTTAACACGCGCTCGAGAAGCAGTCATTCTGACTTCAACCATCGACCTTACAAAAGAAGGAATTAGTCCTCGTTATACACGCAAGATTACAAACGCCTTGTTTAAAGAGCCGCCACTTTCTGCTGGAGAGCATCAGTTTGAATATGGTGGAAATCTTGCTGGTTGTATGCGTGTTGTTCAGGGTTCTGGCAAAAAGGATGAGCCTATTCAGGTTGAAGGTTTAGAGTTGGTTGAACCTTTTGGCGACAAGTCCGAACCCTCTGATGGCAAGCCAAGTGAAGAGGAAAACTCGCAGGCTGTTGAAACGTTTGACCTCTATGAGAAGGTAAGACTAAGTGTTATCTCAGAAACTATATATGATCAGCGAAAAGATTTCTTTAGTTACTCATCAGCTCACCAACAAATGGCAGAGAACTTTAAGGGCGAGAATAACCCTCAACCAGTGGCTGAGACTTCCGTTATGTTGTCTGACACATTAGCTGACGATGGAGTAGATCCAACAAGCCTCGGTTCAGCCTTCCACGAGCTTGCTCAGATTATGGTTGAGACTCAGTCTAAGGTTGATGAACAAACTATTGATAAATTGTGCTTAAAGAATAGCGTTCCTCAGCGCGCGATATCACGAGTCAAACAAGCACTTGAACTGTGGAGCAATTCTGCAATCAGGCAAGAAGCTTTAGCTCATGATGTGGTTATTGCGGAGTCTCCTTTTACGCTGCAGGTTGATTCTGAATATGGGAACTATGTAGAAGGAGCCATCGATCTTCTCGCTTATAATAAGGGAAGCAAAGATGCGCTGGTAGTTGACTATAAAACAGGCGATAAGGGCCTTAGTGCAACTCAGATTTATGAGCATCATCAGATGCAGGCAAACTTCTATGCCTACGTCTTGATGCAGCACGGATTTACTAAGGTTGAGTGCGCATTTGTTTGTGTTGAGGTTGAAGAAGCTGGTCAGCCACACGTTGCTCGTTACACGTTTGATGTAAACCATCAACCACGGCTTTAAGGAGGCAAGAACGTGCCTTTTGCACATGTTGTTTTAGACATACCAACTCGTGCTCTTTCTGGCACGTTTGATTACGCCATTCCAGAATCTTTGGAAGAAACTGCGGTTGTAGGAACAACAGTCTTGGTGCCGTTTTCTCACAGGCAGGTTGTTGGCTACATTGTGGGTGTCTCAGACCGTGTGTCTTTAGGTTTAGATGTTTCTCGCGTCCTTCCAATAACACAAGTTCTAGCAGATTCAGCATTTGATGAGCAATCTGCGCAAGTAGCAAAATGGATGAGCAAAGAATACGCCTGTAGTTACGCAGACGCTTTGCATCCATTTTTAGCGCCTGGCCAAAAGGTTAAAGTCACCAGAAAAGATACAGAATCTCCCTGGCAGCTTGTGTGTGAGAAGTCCGGTCCTGTTGATGAGCGATGGGTTGAGCTGACAGAAAAGGCGGCTGACTTTACGCCTGCGGTAAATGCAAGCAAGCAGCGATCGGTGCTTGAGGCTCTGGCGCAAGGTGCCATGAGGTTATCCGAGCTCTCGGCCACAATCCCAGGAGCTCGCAGTGCAGTAACTGCACTGCAGAAAAAAGACATCGTTGAGGTGCGCACACAGCGACAAATTCGTGGAAGCCAGGAGGGTCTGGGAACCACGCTTTCAAGCGGTGTAGCACCTCGTCCTCAGCAACTTACTGAGGGGCAAGAGTCTGCTCTTGCAGCAATCGAGGCTGCGCAAACTGCTGCTCAGGGCGATGTTGTGCTTATTGATGGTGTAACGGGCTCAGGTAAAACTGAGGTGTATCTCTCCGCTATTGAGAAGACCTTAGCGGCTGGCAAGGGTGCTGTGGTGCTTGTCCCAGAGATTTCTCTTACCGCGCAAACAGTAGGCCGATTCCGTTCACGTTTTGGTGAGCAGGTGGCCGTTCTTCACTCAAAGCTTTCGCTTGGCGAGCGCTTTGACCAGTGGGATTTAATCAGGCAGGGTAGGGCTCGCGTGATAGTAGGTGCACGATCTGCTCTGTTTGCGCCCATTCAAAATCTGGGACTGTACATCATTGACGAGGAACACGAAGCTTCATACAAGCAAGATTCGCTCCCACGCTATCACGCAAGAGAAGTTGCTGCTCAGATGGCCCGTCTTCGCGGTGCTGCGCTGGTGCTTGGTTCTGCAACACCTTCGCTTGAGAGTTTATACCGAACAGCTCAAGGAAGTTGGCGTGGCACTAACTGGATGCGTGTTGCCATGACCGAGAGGCCCGGTGTGGCGGTTCTTCCGCAGGTCCAGGTAGTTGATATGGCTTCCCAGTTTAAAAACGGAGGCAGATCGGTCTTCTCGGCAGTTCTTGCTGAGGCTTTGCAGGAGACAATGGAGCGTGGCGAGAAAAGCGTTCTGCTCCTTAATCGGCGTGGATTTGCAAACTTTTTGATGTGTCGCGAGTGTGGCTGTGTGCCCGAATGTCCGCATTGCTCGACGTCTCTCACGTACCATGAGCGCACGCATTCTCTGGTTTGTCACAGTTGCGGCAGACAGTGGTCTCAGCATGCGTATCCTAACCCTTCTAGCAAATGTCCAAACTGCGGCAGCCGTTATATGGGTGCATATGGCGTGGGAACACAGCGTGTAGAAGATGAGCTCAAACTTCTGCTTGGCAGCGATGCGCCAATTATTCGTATGGACGCCGATACCACGTCCAAAAAGGGCGAACATCAGCGTCTTCTTGAGCTTTTTGATGCAACGCCTGGAGCGGTGCTCATTGGTACGCAGATGATTGCAAAGGGTCTGGATTTTCCTGATGTCACCTTGGTTGGCGTTATCAATGCCGATACCATGCTTAAGTTGCCAGATTTTAGAGCAGCCGAGAGAACATTCGACTTGCTAGAGCAGGTTGCTGGTCGTGCGGGCAGGGGAGAAAAGCCAGGTAAGGTCATCATTCAGTCGTACTGGTCAACACATCCTGCTATTGCTTCTGTTGTGACCCATGACAGACGCCCGTTTCTTGATGCAGAACTTAAAGAGAGAAGAGAGGGGGCTTATCCGCCCTTCTCGCGCTTGTCTAATGTGCTTTTCTGGGGAGTTTCAGAAAAAGAAGTTCGTCGCGTAGCGGATCAGATGGCAGAGGCACTGCATACAAAGTTAGACGCGCAAACAGGATGGGAGATTTTGGGTCCTGCTGATTGTGTAAAAGCTAAGGTAAAAGATAAGTATCGCAGGCATATTTTGGTAAAGGCTCCCGTGGATGCTCAGGTGGGAGAAATTCTTTCTGAGTGTGCTGCTTCACTTGATAAAAGAGTGGGTATCAACATGACATTAGATGTTGATGCTTACGACATGATGTAAGGATAGTTATGAGTTCTGAAGCTGATGATATGGTACTTTGGCCAGACCCTCGTCTGAGCCAAGAGTGCGAAGAGATTGACGATATTAACGACGATGTTCGCAAGATGGCTGAGCATATGCTCAAGGTTATGTATGCCACCGACGGCGTTGGTCTTGCTGGACCTCAGGTTGGCTATATGAAACGCATGGTAGTCATTGATGTTGATTACCCAAACGGTCAAGAGAACCCTTTTGTGCTCATTAATCCAGAGATTAAAGTTGCAGATGGTGAGCCTCGTGTATATGAAGAGGGCTGCCTTTCGTTCCCAGGCATTACCGTTCCGGTTACGCGCCCAAGTCATGTTGTCGTTCACGCATATAACCTCGATGGTGATCTTATGCGCTATGAGGCAGAAGGAGATCTTCTCGCCGTATGTTTGCAGCATGAGATTGACCACATTAATGGCGTAACCATGCCGGACCACCTGGGACCAGGTGCTCGTATGGAGACATTGCAGGAGTACAAAGAGGCACTGGCTTCTGGCGCTCGTCCTGGTCAGACAGACTATTAGGAGTTGGCATGCGCGTAGTCTTTATGGGAACTCCAGACTTTGCTGTTCCGTCGCTCAAAAAACTTGCCTATGATCACCAGGTAGCTTTGGTTATTACAAGACCAGATGCCGTCCGTGGTCGTGGTAAAACGCTTGAGCCGTCTCCCGTAAAAGAATGCGCACAAGAGCTTGGCCTGCCCGTTCTTGAGGCAAATCGCATGACTCCAGAAGTAATTTCTGCCATGCGTGAAGCACAACCAGAAGCGCTCTGCGTAGTTGCTTTTGGCTGCATTTTGCCAGATGAGGTTATCTCACTTGCGCCTTACGGTGCTCTGAACGTTCACGCATCACTGCTGCCTCGCTGGCGAGGAGCTGCTCCAATTCAGCGCGCAATCCTCGCAGGTGATGCTGTTGCTGGCGTTTCTATCATGAAGATTGCTCATGAACTTGACGCAGGAGATTGGTGCAAGCAAGCATCGTGTGAGGTTGGCTCCAAAAATACTGAGCAGCTCACTGACGCTTTAGCACAGCTAGGTGCTGATGCTCTGTCACAGGCTCTTTTTGAGCTCAAGGATGGTTCTCTTGAGTGGCAGGTACAAGATGAGCGAGAAGTAACGTTTGCTCCTAAAGTTACCAAGCAAGAAATGAAGCTTGCTCCAGAAGATTCCGCCCAGGTAAACGCCCTGAGGGTTCAGGCTTCTTCTGATACCGCTCCAGCTCGTGTTTCTGTTGGAGGCAGGTCTCTTCGTGCTTTGTCCGCTCAACTGGCACCAAGTGAAGTTTCTGTTGCTCAAGGTCAAGTTGCAGTTCAAGATCATAGGTTGTTCCTTGGCTGTGTTGAAGGTGTCCTTGAGCTTCTTGAGGTGCGCCCAGATGGTAAGCGCTCTATGGATGCTAAATCATTTGCGGCAGGACTTCAGAAGTCTCAGATGAACTGGCAGAAGCTGCAATAATGGCTACGCTTACTCCCGCTCGAAGAGTGGCTTATCAGGCATTTTTTGAGTGCAGACGCAACAATTTACGCATTCGCGATTACCTACGAGAGTCAAAGGATTTCTCGGAGCTATCTGTTCAAGATAAAGCTTTTGCTACTCGTCTTGCACTGGGAGCAGTTCTTACTAAAGGCAAGCTTGATGAAGCTCTAAAGAATCATCTTAAATCAGGCATTCATCTAGAGCCAAAGGTACAGGACGCTCTTCGTATAGCTGTATTTGAGGTTTTATATTTAGAGACTAGACGTGACGCTGCCATCAGCCAAGGCGTCGAGTTGGTAAAGTCTATCTCAAAACGATCTTCCGGCCTTGCAAACGCGGTACTCAGAAAAATTTCTGAAGATGAAGCTCAGCT
Organism: Atopobium sp.; assembly: GCA_015259105.1. Classification (GTDB taxonomy): domain Bacteria; phylum Actinomycetota; class Coriobacteriia; order Coriobacteriales; family Atopobiaceae; genus Lancefieldella. The sequence goes on from JABZGZ010000060.1 coordinate 6,390, forward strand.
GACGCGTGCAAAGAACCCAAAAACACCTTCAGAGCTTTCTTGGGCGTCAGGCATTCCTGAGTGGATTTGCTTGGAGATTATTGAGTCTCTTGGAGAATCTGCTGCTCAAAAGCTTATTCTTAATTTAAAGAACCCTGCTCCTGTGTATGTTTTACAGAGAAACGTATCAGAACAACAATTGCAGAGCAGCTCTTTAGAGCTACAGCAAACAGTTCTTCCAGATGTATACGAGGTAAAAAATCCCGCGCAACTTAACGTTGATGCGTATGTGAAGAAAGTCCAGCTCGTTCCTGCAGATTTAGCTTCTCAGCTTGTGGCACTTCTCGCGGCATCGTATGTAGACCAAGATATGCTTGAGGTTGGACAGGGTAGAGGAACCAAATCTCTGTTGCTCTCTCACGCATTTGAGGCGCTTGATAAAGAGAATACCCACATAACCGCTGTTGAGCTTGTAAAAGGAAAGTCCCACGTTTCAAAAAGAAGATTGAAAACTGCTGGCCTTTCAGATCAGGTTACATCACTCACGTTTGACGCTACACAGTTTATGTCACCAGAGGTTCCAGAGGAGCTTAATCAGAGCTTTGACGTGGTGTTTATTGATGCTCCATGCTCTGGTTTGGGCACCCTTCGTCGTCACCCAGAGATTGCATGGAACCTGTCACCAGAAAGCCTGTATGACGGAGGAGAGCTTACTGCTTTACAGACCAAACTCTTGCAAAGCTGCAGCAGCCGTGTAGAGATTGGTGGCTATTTAGTCTATGCAACGTGCTCACTCTCAAATTCAGAGAATCAGCAGGTTGTAGATGATTTTCTTGCAAGCTCAGAGGGCTCTCATTTTGAGGTGCAAAGCCTTTTTGAGTGTCCCGCGCGTGCACGTTTAACACCAGAAGCGCAAGAGTTTCTCGATACGTGCATTACGCCAGAGGGATTTTTGCAGACGGCTTTTGCTTCCGCCAATTGTGATGCCCACTTTATGGCGGTGCTCAAACGCAAATAAAAAGCTCTTGTTGTGT
>JABZGZ010000061.1 GCA_015259105.1 Atopobium sp.
CTTTTGGATTAATCGAGCTTCAAAAATCTACAAACGAGCCTATCACACACATAAATGCATCGGTTTTGGATCAAACATTGGAGTCCCACCGCACACGACAATAAAACCGCAGCTTAAACGTTTACTCAGCGGTAGGGTTGTCGGAGGGGGAGACGTGCATGTTGCCTTCGTTGCGGGCGATGGCCGCGAGCGTCTTGCTGTCCAGGAAACTGGAGGTCATGCGGCCAAGGTCGCGCCAGACATTGATGGTGGTGCAGGACTCCATCTGGGGACAGAGGGTGGTGTTTGTGCAGCTCAGGCAGCTAGCAGGCGCAAGATTGCCCTCGGCTGCGCGAAGAATCTCGCCCAGCGTGTAGTCCTCGGGTTTGCGCGTAAGGCGATAACCACCGCCCTTTCCGCGCAGACTCTCGACGTAGCCCGCCTTGTGCATCAGGGCAATGACCTGCTCAAGGTACTTGCGCGAGATGTTCTGGCGCTCGGAAACGTCGCCCAGCGAGACCCAGCCATCGTGAACGGCCAGGTCAGCCATTGCGCGGAGTGCGTACATTCCCTTTGTAGAGAACATTCCAGCCACGGCTACTCGCCGTCCTCGGCAAGCTCGCTCTCGGTGCCGTCCTCGGTGGTAGACGTACCGGCTGCAGCAGAACCGCTGCTGTGAGCCTCGAGCATTTCCTCAAGCGTGTGCCATGCCAGCTCAGCGCACTTAACGCGTGCGGGCATGTGAGCGATGTCGTGCAGAATGTTGGCGTCTTCCAGCTGGTCAAGTACAGCCTCGTCGGTCTCTTCTCCGCGAATCATGCGTTCAAAGAGTTTGCAGAGCTCAATGGCCTCTTCTGGGGTGCGGTCAATCATCAGATCGCTCATGATGTCGGCCGACGCCTGAGAGATTGCGCATCCGCTGCCCACAAAAGCAGCCTCGGCAATCTTTCCGTCCTCAATGCGCACGGAAAACGTCAGCTCATCGCCACAAGAAGGGTTAACGCCCTCGTGGGAGACGGTTGGGTTGTCCATCTGGTATTTGTAATCGGGGTGAGAAACGTGGTCCATAAACTCAGCGTTATACAGGTCGTTTGCTGCCACTTATTTCAACTCCTTGTTTATTTGTTGCTGACCGCGCTGCCAAAGATCTTCCACACCTGGTTAAGACCCTCGATAAGCTGGTCAATATCGTGTTTATCGTTGTAGAACGCAACGGATGCGCGGCAGGTGCTGGACTCGTGCAACTCAATCAGAAGTGGCTCGGCGCAGTGATGACCAGCACGAATGCAAACGTTGTTCATGTCCAGGATGCTCGAGACGTCGTGTGGATGAACGCCACGCACGTTAAACGCCACAGCGCCCACGTGGTTTTGTCCCAGCTTAGAACCAACGATGTCTACAAAGTCCAGCGTGCACAGCTGCTGCACCAAGTACCTGGCGAGAAGTTCTTCTCGCTTCTCGATCTTTGCCATGTCCAGGCCGTTGAGGTATTCGACAGCGGCGCCGGTAGCATAGATACCTGCGGCGTCCTGCGTGCCTGCCTCAAACTTCTCGGGAACAGGAGCCCAAACGGCGCTGGTTTCGGTGACGGAATCAATCATCTCGCCGCCGGTAAGGAACGGTGGCATGGCATCGAGCAGCTCGGAGCGGCCCCAGAGCACGCCAATGCCCATAGGTCCACACATCTTGTGTGCCGAGAAAGCCAACAGGTCGCAGTCAAGATCATGCACGTCAATAGGGATGTGAGGTGCGGATTGAGCGGCGTCAACAACCATGTAGGCGCCCATAGTGTGTGCGCGCTTGGCAATAGCCTTGATGTCATTGCGGGTGCCCAGCACGTTGGAGACGTGTGTGACAGACACAATTTTGGCACGCTCGGTGATCTTTGACGCGATCTCTTCTGGCGTAATCTGGTACTGCGAATTCATGCGTAGGTACACCAGGTTAGCGCCGGTAGCTTTACAAATCTGCTGCCAAGGGATGATATTGGAGTGGTGCTCCATAATGGAAATGACCACGTCATCGCCTGGCTTGAGCGCATAACGACCAAGGCTTGAAGCAACCAGGTTGAGCGCCTCAGAAGTGTTACGCGTAAAGATAATCTGCTGGCTTTCTGGCTTGCCGTTTTTATCGACAGCGCCAATGAACTTTGCAATCGAAGCGCGAGCTCCCTCGATAGCTGCGGTTGCTTCCACGCTCCAACGATACAGTCCGCGCAGAGCGTTTGCGTTCATGGTCTCGTAGAAGCCAGACTGCGCCTCAATAACCGCGCGTGGGCGCTGAGAAGTAGCAGCGCTGTCCAAGTAAGCTACCTCGGGATTTGCTGCTAGCAGCGGAAAATCTGCCTTGTAAGGGTTATCGGTAATCTGAGCAACTTCTGCGTCGGTCATTACGCGACACCACCTTTGCTGGAATCGGAGTTGTCACTAGCTGCAGCTTCGTCATAGTCGTGAGCAATTTCTGCGCCCAGCTCAGCCTCGCAACGCTCAACAGCCACGCGGTGAGAAATTTCCTCAGGCGCATTGATGATGGCGTCTTCAAAGAGGGCGCGTATAAATAGCTGCTCAGCATCCTGGCGAGAAAGTCCTCGAGCCGCAAGGTAATCAAGCTGCTCAGGGGAGACGGATCCGATGGTAGCTCCGTGGTTACCAGCAACATCGTCTTCATCGCAGAGAATAACAGGCATGGTCTTGTTGACAACGTCGTCACCAAGAATCATGACCGTTTCAATCTCGTTGCCCTGGGCATCCTTTGCACCGCGGACAAGATCGATGGTTGCGCGAAGCGTCTTCTTAGCTGCCTCGTTAAGGACGCCAGATTCAGTGAGCTGCGCGCGTGTTGAGGTTCCACGCATGCGTACCAGGTGGTTGATATCAAGCGTTTCTTCGTGAGTAGCGTGATAGCGATTGTTGAGGTCAAGGCGAGCTCGAGCACCAACCAAGTTAGCGGTGAGGCCAAGACCGATGGTTGATCCACCCAGAGCGTATTGCTTAACATCAACAGCAGCGTCCTGGTGAATCTCAAGACCAACACTTTCAAGGTGCTGCTGGCCTTCGTTGACGCCAAGCATCTCAATGAGGTGCAGCTTTGCACTAGCCTCAACCACAATACGGGTGAGCGCAGCGCTGGTTGGAAGCGCGACGCTGCCGTTCGCGTCGTCGTTCGCGTCGCTGCCTGCAGCCGCGTCGCCGTCAACATCGCCTGCAAACGCTGCGATGACTACGGTAGCCTCAGCACCTTCGCGCACAATGATGCCGGTGTTAGCACACTGGTTTTGAGCTGCAGAAACAGCGACAACAATAGGCTCTTCTCGCTTGGTACGAGCGGGAACATTGTAGAAATCAGACTTGAATGCCTGAGACTCTACATAGTCAGTAACCTCCTGGCCCATTCCACACTCAATACGCTCAAAAAGACGAGGTAGAGGCAGGTATACTGTGCCTGCGTCAGCGTGATTAGGGACGGAAACTGACAAAGAGTTAGCGCGTAGACGGTTCCATGTCTGAGCTGCAGGAACGTTGGCGCGATTAATCAAAACGTTATCCATTAGCCAATCGCTCCTTCCATCTCAAGTTTAATCAGGTTGTTCATCTCAACGGCGTACTCCATTGGGAGCTCCTTTGAGACAGGGTTTGCAAATCCGTTTACTACCATGGTGCGAGCCTCAGCCTCAGAGCAGCCGCGGCTCATCAGGTACAAAACGGTGTCGTCAGAAATGCGGCCAATAGTTGCCTCGTGGCCAATCTGAGCAGTTGCATTGCGGACATCCATCTCTGGGATGGTGTCGGAACGGCTGATGTTATCCAGCATCAGCGACTGGCACGAGAACGCCACGCGAGCATTTTCTGCCTTGCGACCAACGGTTACGGCAGAACGGAAGGTGTTGACGCCGCCGTCCTTGGAGATGGACTTAGTGTCAACGTTTGCCGAGTTGTTGGAGCCGTTGATAATCACCTTGCAGCCTGTATCCAGGTCCTGCGTAGCTCCTGCAAACGTAATACCGGTGAACTCGCAGTTAGAGGAATCGCCGTTCATAATCGTAGAAGGATAGAGGTAGGAAACGTGGCTACCAAAAGAGCCCGAGACCCACTCCATCTTTGCGTTGCTACCAATGATGGCGCGCTTAGTGTTGAGGTTGTACATGTTCTTGGACCAGTTTTCGATGGTCGAGTAACGCAGACGAGCACCGTCCTTAACAAAGAGCTCAACAGCTCCTGCATGAAGGTTTGCTGCGTAGTACTTAGGTGCGGAGCAGCCCTCAATAAAGTGCAGGTCAGCGCCTTCCTCAACAATAATAAGTGTGTGCTCAAATTGGCCAGCGCCCTGAGCATTTAGCCTAAAGTAGCTCTGAAGCGGGTAGTCCAGAGTGACATTCTTAGGAACATACACAAAAGAACCGCCAGACCACACGGCATAGTGCAGAGCCGCAAACTTGTGGTCTGAAGGAGGAATCAGCTTGCCAAAGTACTCTTTAACAACAGGCTCCCACTGTGGATCATGCAAAGCATCCTCAATGGTGGTGTAAATAACGCCCTGCTCAGCAACTTCCTCACGCATGTTGTGATAGACAATCTCGGAATCGTACTGAGCACCAACACCAGCAAGACTTTCTGCCTCTGCCTGTGGAATGCCCAGACGATCAAAGGTATCCCTAATATCCTCAGGTACGTCGTCCCAGCTATTTGCCTGCTGAGTCTTTGGCGAGACATACGTGGAGATGTGGTTTAAATCCAAACCTGCAATAGAAGGTCCCCAGTTGGTAGCCATCTGGCGCTGGTGATAGGTTTCCAGGGCCGACAACCTCATCTGGAGCATCCACTCGGGCTCTTCTTTTTTCTCGGAAATAGCACGCACAATTTCTGGCGTAAGGCCATCATCGTAGCGCTCGTAACCCTCTTCGGACTTGGTGAAGTCGTAGAGCGAGCGGTCTACGTCAGCGACCTCAGATCGCTTCTTCTCGCTCACTAGTTAGCACCGCCCTCATCAGACTGGTTCTCAAAACGCTCAAAGCCCTCGTGGTCAATCTGGTTGATAAGGTCAGCAGGACCGTCTGCTACCAGGTGACCCTTAACCATAACGTGAGTGCGGTCAATCTCAAGGCGCTCAAGAATGCGGGTGTTGTGAGTAATAATGAGCAGTGAGCCGTCACAGGTCTCGCGATAAGCCTGAATACCCTTTGAAACAACGGAGAGTGCGTCAACGTCTAGGCCGGAGTCAGTCTCGTCGAGAATAGCAAGTTTAGGCTGAAGCAACAGAAGCTGGAGCATCTCAACCTTTTTCTTCTCGCCACCAGAGAAGCCAACGTTAAGCTCACGCATCAAGAAGCCCTGGTCAAGCTCAAGCTGATCAGAAATCTGGCCAACACGCTGACGGAACTGACGAGCGGTCATCTTAAGCTCGGGGCGCATCTGTGTGATGGTGCGCAGGAATGAATAAAGAGGAACACCAGGAACCTCAACAGGTGCCTGATAGGAGAGGAAGATGCCTGCAAGTGAGCGCTTGTCTGCAGCAAGCTCAGTTACATCCTCGCCGTTAAAGATAAGAGAACCTTCGGTAATCTTATAGGTAGGATCACCCATAATGACGCGGCCAAGTGTTGATTTGCCAGCGCCGTTAGGTCCCATCAGAACGTGAGCCTGGCCATCACCAATGCTCAGATCAATTGAATGCAGGATGGATTTCTCCTCGGTACCTGCAGAAATTCCGTTTACACAGAGTAGCTCAGTTGCCATAAATCACTCCAAATACCTCTACGTGCAAGCACGTGATACGCTTGTGACTAGCAAGTTTGGGCAGCTCTAGGGCGAGCAAACCTTGTGCTAGTACGGTTTTGTGGCAAAGACAAACGCCAATGTCACCGATGTTTTTGTCATACCCCAAAATCCGCTAATTCATACTAAATGGTAGGAATTAAAAAGCAACCCTCACATACGCACTTTTTCACGTTTTCTAGAAAATAATCGGATTTTTTCATAGGTTTCAAAAGTTATAAAAGCTTTTCTGCGCCAGAGTTGCCGCTCACGGGTAAACTAGAAACGTCTATGTTCTAACAAGGAGGATTCATGGGTCAGAGAATTCAAGGTACCGAAGATCTTTACGGCGGCTATATGCGCTCGTGGGAGCACATGCAAGATGTTGCCCGCCATTTGTTTGGTACTTACGGTTTTGACCGCATTGAGACTCCTGCACTTGAGCAGGTAGATACCTTTGTTCACGGTATTGGTGAGTCAACCGATGTCGTACGCAAAGAGATGTTCCGCGTCTTCTCTGGCGCGCTACTTGATGATTTGCTGGCTGCCGGCAATGAGTCCGGTCTTAAGCCTCGTCAGCGTATGGCTATGCGTCCTGAGGGAACTGCTGGTGTGGTCCGTGCTGCCGTTGAGCACAACTTTGTGCCACAGGGAGGAACTCCTGCAAAACTTTGGTACGCTGAGTCAATGTTCAGGGGAGAGCGTCCTCAGAAAGGCCGTCTGCGCCAGTTCCACCAGGTAGGTGTCGAGTGGCTTGGAGCCTCTGATCCAGCTGCCGATGCAGAGTCCATCATCATGTTGATTAAGTTCTACGAGCAGATGGGTTTCTCGCCAGCTGATATGAAGCTCATGATTAACTCCATGGGTGACGCGGAGTGCCGCCCAGCATATCGCGAGAAGGTCAAGCAGTTCATTCTTGATCACAAGGATGAGATGTGTGAGGACTGTCTTGAGCGTGCGGAGATTAATCCACTTCGTGCGTTTGACTGCAAAAACGAGAGCTGTCACGCGGTTATGAAGGATGCTCCACTGATTTCTGACAACCTGTGTGATGATTGTCGTGCTCACTATGAGCAGGTCAAGGCATATCTGGACGCTGCTGGTATTTCATACGTTGAAGATCCAACGCTTGTTCGCGGTTTGGATTACTACACACGTACTGTTTTTGAGGTAGAGATTCCAAACGCTGGTGTTGGCGCCATTGGTGGTGGCGGTCGTTATGACGGTCTTGTTGAGCTT
>JABZGZ010000062.1 GCA_015259105.1 Atopobium sp.
GGTCAACACCCTCATGATGAGCAATTGCTGCACGTGCAAACTCACGGAACAAAGGTGCAGGATGAGTTGGACGGCTCTTGAACTCTGGGTGTGCCTGACTTGCAACAAACCAAGGGTGAACAGACTCTGGAAGCTCAATCATCTCTACAAGGCGATCGTCTGGAGAAACACCAGAAACTACCAGACCAGCCTCAACAAGCTGATTACGGAATACGTTGCTTACCTCATAACGGTGACGATGACGCTCGTAAACCAAGTTGTTGCCATATGCCTCGTGTGCAAGCGTTCCCTCAACAACCTTGCAAGGATAAGAACCAAGGCGCATGGTACCGCCCTTGTCAGTAATATCCTCTTGGTCAGGCATAAGATCGATGACAGGGTATGGAGTATCTGGACCAAACTCTGCTGAATTTGCACCCTCCATGCCGCAGACGTCACGAGCAAACCCAGTAACAGCCATCTGCATACCAAGGCAAACACCAAGGTAAGGAATCTTGAGCTCACGGGCACGACGAATAGCAACCATCTTACCCTCTACGCCGCGAAGACCAAAGCCGCCAGGAACCAAAATGCCATCTGCACCAGCAAGCTCCTGCTCTACGTCTTCTTCTGTCAGCTCTTCACCGTTTACCAGGCGGATATCAACGTGCCTGCCATAGAAAATACCAGAGTGGTGAAGTGCCTCAATAACAGAAAGGTAGGCATCAGGAAGCTGCGTATACTTGCCGACAACATAAATTCTTGTTGCGTCTTCAAGAGCATTTGCCTTATGCATAGCAGTAGTAAATGCTTCCCAGCTGCCAAGATCACTTGGACGAACTTCAAGACCAAGACGCTCAAGTACCTTCTTGTCAAATCCCTGTGCTGCCAGATGTGCTGGAACATCGTAAATTGAAGGCAAATCGTTATTTTCAAAAACGCAATCCGCATCGACGTCGCAGAAATTAGCGATTTTCTCGCGAATAGATTCATCCACAGAATGGCTAGAACGGCAGACGATAAAGTCTGGCTGAATACCAAGGGAACGAAGCTCTTTTACGGAGTGCTGCGTAGGCTTAGTCTTGACCTCATGAGCAGCAGCAATATAAGGAACAAGGCTCACGTGAATAATAGCAACGTTGCTTGCGCCACGCTCTTTTCTAAACTGGCGAATTGCCTCAACAAAAGGCTGAGACTCAATATCACCAATAGTGCCACCAAGCTCTGTGATGACTACATCAGCATTAGTAACCTCTTCAATGCGAGCAAAACGAGCCTTAATTGCATCAGTTACATGAGGAATTACCTGAACTGTACCGCCAAGGAAGTCTCCAGCGCGCTCACGCTGAATCAAAGACTGATAAATGAGGCCAGTGGTGAAGTTAGACTCCCTGGTAAGATTCTCGTCAATAAAGCGCTCATAATGACCAAGGTCAAGGTCAGTCTCTTTACCGTCCTCAGTGACAAAAACCTCACCATGCTGGAAAGGACTCATAGTACCTGGGTCAACATTGAGATATGGGTCAGCTTTTTGCATCATGACCTTATAGCCACGAGCCTTAAGAAGTCGGCCGAGAGATGCAGCAGTGATTCCTTTTCCAAGAGAGGAAACAACGCCACCTGTTACAAATATGTGCTTGGTCATGGATTACTCCCGTAGGTAAGATTAGCCAATTACATTTCTACGGGTCTTTATATTATTCCGCTTTGAGGCCCATAGTGTCGAGAAATTTAATCTCCAAACAAATACATTGTTATGTCCATGTAGTTCTGAAAAATCTAGCGGACTTCTGACAGCAGCTCATGCGCGTGAGCCAAAGAAGCCTCAGTTATAGAGCCTGAAAGCATGCGTGCAATCTCTTCTTCTCTCTGAGTACCAGAAACCTCTGTAAGAGAAGTTATAGGGAGCGCGTTATGTTCTTCTGTCTTTGAGACTACATACTGTTTAGAGGCCATAACAGCGACCTGTGGCAGGTGAGTTACCACAATCACCTGATGTGTTTTAGCAAGCTGCGCTAAAACCTCTGCAAGAGCAACGGCAGTAGCTCCACCAACGCCAGCGTCAACCTCATCAAATACAAGCGTATCGCAGACGTCAGACTCTCCTAGAACCACTTTGCATGCAAGCATAACGCGAGAAACCTCACCACCCGAGGCAATCTTTCTAAGCGGACGAGCAGTCATCTGAGCTGAAGGCTTATACATAAGCTCAATCTTTGTAGAACCAACTTTATTCCACTGCTCAAAAGGAAGATCTTCAAAGTTCAATTCAATCTGAGCTGAACCCATCTGCAGATGACTCATTTGCTTAGTAACAGCATCACAAAGTTTTGGAGCTGCAGCAACACGAACCTTTTTAAGTGCCTGAGCCTTTACGGTAAGAGTTTCTTTTGCTTTATCTACTTCTGCCTGTGCCTCACGGACAAGCTTTTCTGTGTCTCTTGTAACCTCAAGAAGGTTTTGAGCTACCTGGTATTTCTTAAATACATCTTTCATACCAGGGCCATACGTTCTCATAAGACCCTGAAGACGAGCCATACGACTTTGCATCTCTTCAAGAGCTTCTTCATCAAAATCAAGAGATCCAACATAGCTTCTAAGCTCTGAAGAAACATCCTCAATCTCTATAAGTGCGCTTGAAAGAGACTCTGCATAATTACCTAGCGTAGCATCAAACGTTGCAGCACTTTGAAGCATCTGAACTGCATCAGAGAGAGAATCAATAACGCCCTCATCTCCTGAGAGCAACTCATGTGTTCCTCCTGCAGCTTGAAGGAGAGCCTCTGCGTGTTCAAACCGAGGAAGTTGCTCTTCTAGGTCTTCTAGCTCTCCTTCTTTAGGAGAGACCTCATCAATTCTTTGAACAAGAAATGCCGCTTCATCAATCTTTGCATTGCTAGACTGGCTTACTTCAATAACTCGTTGAAGTTCAGCGATTGCAGCATGGTAAGCATGAAGAGCGTCTACATACTCTGTCTGACAAGATTGAATATCTGATCCAATCCATGCATCCAACATGCTGACATGATTTTTTACATCAAGTAGTCTTTGATGTTCATGTTGACCACACAGATCAATTGATGTTCCAATACCTCCGGCCAGTTCTTTAACTGATGCCATGTGGCCATCAATCTCTACCCTGCCTCTACCATCAGCAGAGACTTTTCTAGAGACAACAGTGCCCTCTTCATCTTCTGGTGAGGTAAAAAAGCGTGCCTCAACCCTAAGAGCGTCTGTTCCTTCTCTTACTGCAGAAGCATCCGCACGCTCTCCTACTAAGAGCTTAATGGAAGATAAAAGAGCGGTTTTACCAGCACCTGTCTCTCCTGTTAAAACAGTTAAACCTGAGGCGGGTGCAAGAGAAGCGTCTTCAATAAGTGCAACATTTTGCACGCGAAGTTCATCAAGCATATATGACCTGCTTACTGACCAGTTTTACCGTAAAATACACGAGAAACTGAACGATAGAAACTATCAGCACTTCTATCAAGCAGAATGATATCTCCTGGTCCACGGCTAATACGAGCTTTGGTAGCCACACCCTCTTCTGGATGCTTAATGTTTTGCCCATCAGAGAAGAAGTGACATGTCGCCGGCCTATCTTTTGACATGGTAATTTCAACCACATCAGAAGGAGAGGTAAGGAATGCACGAGCCAAAATAGTATGTGGTGCGATTGGCACGCAAACCATTCCCGAGAACTCTGGTGTAACAATAGGACCACCAGCAGCAAGAGCATAGCCGGTGGATCCAGTTGCCGTACTAACAACAAAACCATCACCGCGAAGCTTATCAATATGGTTGCCTGATACAGAAACTGTAAACTCAACCATATCACCTGCTCCACCTCTGGAAACTGCAAAATCATTGAGCGAGAAGGTCTTCTCGACGTAAGTTTCTCCAGATGGAAGCTCATATTCTGTTTCTATTGCAAGTGTTGCTCTTCTAGATACGTGGAGCTCTCCAGCAAGAGCATCAGCTACCATCTCAATCATTTGATGAGGAGTTGCACTGGTTAAAAAGCCAAGGTGACCATAAGAGATGCCCAAAATTGGAATTTCAGAATACTCAACAATTTTGGCGGCCCTCAGAAGCGTTCCATCTCCACCAAGAGAAATAACAAGCTGGCAATCAGAACAATCTACAACTTTATCCGGGAAAAGCTTTTTATCGTGTGCCCATTGAACATCACAGCCCTGTTCAAAGAGCCATTCTTCAAGTTCACGTGCACCAGAAACAGCAACTTCTCTTGAATAATTTGGAACAAGAAGTACCTTCACGCAAACCACTCTCCCGATTTTGCTTGATTGCACAACTGAAACAGTTAACACGTCTGATTCGATGTACTTAGTATACCTAAAAAACTACGAACAATACTACAAAATAGAACATTCGTTCTATTTCACTATTTCTACAGAATGACTCGATACCACTGAAGCAAGATCTAAATCAAACGAACCTGCCTCAAGCTGACCAAACAGTAAATATTCCACGTTACCCTTAGCGCCGTGAATAGGACTTTCACATGCGCCCAAAGGACCCATATGAGTTTCCTTAAACGCATCGGAAACCTTTTGCAGCGTTTGCAGACGCACGGAAGTATCAGTCACAATACCTCCCTCACCCACTTCTTCCCTCTTAGCTTCAAACTGCGGTTTGACCAGCGTAACAAAAACTCCTTCAGGAGCCAGAACATCTAAAACAGAAGGAAGAATTGACAAGATTGATGTGAACGACACGTCACACACAGCAACATCAAAAACGTGCGAGTAGCCCATTTCTGGCAGGGACGTAATATTTGTACGTTCGAGCAGTTCAACCCTGCTGTCGTTTCTCAACGACCAATCAAACTGCGCATAGCCAACATCAACCGAGGTAACCGAAGCAGCTCCATGTTGAAGCAGGCAATCGGTAAAACCACCAGTTGAACAGCCAATATCTAAACATTTTTTCTGTTGAACCGTAAAATCAAAAGCTTCAAAGGCACGCTCGAGCTTAAGTCCGCCTCGGCTTACGTATGGAATAGCACCTTTTACGTGCAGAAACAATCCCTCAGGAACAAGCTCTCCTGCTGAAGTTAATCTTCTGTCGCGCGTTGAAACATCACCCGCAAGAATTGCACGTAATGCAGCTTGAGTGTCCTTGAAAAATCCTTGCCTAACCAGCTCTTTATCGAGCCTTTGGCGAGAAATGCGTTGAGCCACTAGTGCTCATCGCTTTCCGAAACCGCGTCATCAGACGACGTTTCATCTGCAGCTGAAACCTCAACCTGCTCAGAAGAAGCTTGTTCATCAGTGGCAGCCGCTGTGCCGCTTGCGTCAGCTGCGTCCCCTGCTGCCTGAGCCTGAATCAGACGCTCTTCCTCTTCTGGCGTAAACTCTGTGGTGTCAACCATGTTGACAGCCTTTGAGCCTAGAGCAATAGCCTCATCAAAGAGGTCAAGAGAATGCTCCAGCGAGACGTTTTTATCGCGAACTTGATCAACAATTGAATCAAGTCTTGCGGTTATCTGGCCAAAGCTCTGATATTCAGATGTATCGATTTTTGCCATGACTACTCTGCATCTTCCACAGAGCTCTCTGGCTCTTCTTCAGAAACGTCTTGCTCAGCAGACTGCTTATGGCACAGAGAATAAATGTCTTCTCCAGCCTCAATGTCATCAACAATACGACCAAGAACGCCGTTAATAAAGCGAGGTGAATCATCGCCACAGTAAGCGCGAGCAAGGTCAACTACCTCGTTAATAGCAACAGCTACATCAACCTCAGGAACCTCAAGAATCTCGTAAAGAGAAATTCTTAAGAGATTTCGGTCTACGGAAGGCATGCGATCAATTGCCCAGTCTTTTGAGTAAGCAGCAATGATGTCATCAAGGTCATCTCTAATGCCATCTGCTCCCACTGCCAGCGACTGCGCATACTCGTCAAGAGGTCCCTCGGAGAGCGTGTAGTCTCCGTCGAGGACCTCAAGAACGCTGCGATTAGTGGCTTCAGCCTGGAACAAAAGTTGTAGTGCTTGGCTACGGGCGCGGGTACGTCCAAAAAACTTAACGCTCAAGCCTACTCCTTAGGAAAAACAAGGCTGTCAATGTAAACATCAACGGAAGCAATGCTGACGCCAATCTGCTCATTTACGGCAGTTGCAACAGCAAGTCTTACCTCAGAAGCAAGCTTTGTGAAAGGATAGCCATAGAAAACGGTAAGGTGAACTCCAAGATGAAGCTGACCGTTCTCTACGCCTGCCTCAACAGCCTTCTCTGGTGCAAGACTTCTGCTGGTAAAGACGTTAATAAGGTTGGATGCCAGTGTATCGTTTCCGCCAACGGAGGCAACACCTTCAACACTTCCAGCTGCGCCGGAGACAACCGTTGAAATTACATCTTTTGAGATGCCGATGCCTGCTATACGAAGCTCTGTTTCAGCCATGTCTACCCCCTAAAAAAGACAAACTGTCTTTGAAATAATTACTCAATACCTGTTGGGCGCTTATGCACCCAAAGCATATGCGTTAAACGCGAGAAACAAACTTGCCGTCGCGAGTGTCAACCTTAATGCGCTCACCCTGGTTCAGATACATTGGAACCTGAAGCGTGGCGCCAGTCTCAATAGTTGCTGGCTTGGTGCCGCCCTGAACGGTGTCACCCTTGAAGCCTGGGTCAGTCTCAGTGATCTCTGCCTCAATGAACATTGGAGGCTCAACGCCAAGAAGCTCAGTGTCTGCATAGAGAAGCTGTGCGTTATCGTTCTCCTTGAACCAGACGCTCTTCTCGCCAATGAAATCAGCAGGAACAGCTACCTGATCGTATGTCTCATTGTCCATGAAGTAGAAGGACTCACCGTCGTTGTAGAGGTACTGCATCTCTTTGGTGAGCAGAAG